>NZ_JBHVWF010000001.1:0-171482 GCF_042882365.1 Streptomyces sp. NPDC058221
CCCCGCGGGTGCCGGCTCACCCGCGCAGGCCGGTGGTTGCGCCCTCCCGGGAGGGCGCAACCGGTCAGTCCAGTTCGTGTTCCGGTCCGCCGAAATCGGGGCTGGTGAAGTCCGGGCTGGTGAAGGTCGGCCGCGGCGCCGCCTTCGGCCCGTCGTCCGGGCTGGAGAAGTCCGGCCTGCTGTAGCCGATCTTCGGGATGCGGTTGGCCGACGGGTACGGGGTGCGGGCGGCGGGCGCGGCGCCGGGGTCGGCGAGCGCGTCCCGCAGGAACGGCAGAATGCCGCGTTCCAGCAGTGCGTGCCGCCAGGCCTCCCTGGCGCGCGCCACGTCCTCCGGCAGCTCCTCGCCCGGGTCCTCGGCGGCCAGGGACGTGGAGCCATTGCGCAGGGCGGTGATGAGGAGCCCGATGGCGGCGATCAGGATGGCGGCCGCGGTGACGGCCGCGAAGAACCAGCCCGCGCCGACCATCGTCCCCGCGAAGGTCGGCGGAGGGCTGAGCATCTTCAGGATGTAGCCGACCAGCAGGAATATCGCCGCGGCCGTGCCCGCCAGCACCGGTGCCAGAACGGTGACGACGGCTCCTATGCCGGCGCCCGACTGGCGGGGGTCGACGGCGCCGGTCCCCAGGTACGGGTCCTGGTCCGGATCGTCGGCCGTGGCGGCCCGCAGATCCTCGCGGGCCTTCACATAGTGCTCATACTCGGTGGCGGCCGTGGCGGTGATCAGGGCCGTGGCGGCTATCGCCATGGTGCGCAGCTGCACCGGGTTGAGCCGTTCCCCGACTGCGGCCAGATCTGGTCGTTCATGGGCGTGACGCAGCGCGTCGTCGAGGATCCGCTCGTACTCGGGGCGGTCCTCGGTCAGCAGGTGCGGAGCGCTGTTCATGTGCATCCCCCGATGCTCCGTAGGGCCTGTATGCCCGATCGGACCGGGCAGTTGGGCGGAAACGGAGGAGAGCCTGCTACTGGTACGCCGATGGTAGAGCGCCCACGGCACAGGGTGACAGGGGGTTTCCGGAAATAGGCCCAGTGGTCGGCATGGTCAGGTCGTGGATGCGTCTTCCCCGAAGACCGTCAGTCATGCAGCGGCAGTTGGACGACCAGTAGCTTTCCGGCCATGGTCACTCCGCCGTCCATGGCGATGGCGAGTCCGTCCGCGTACACATGGGGACCGTCCACCCGCGGTCCGGCGTTGTCCTCGCCGTCCTCGGAGCCGACCTCGCCGAGCAGATACGGAATGGGGCTGTGACCATGGACGACGCGTCGGCCGCCGTAGGCAGCCATGAGCTCCTGGACGGCCTGCGGGCCCGATTCGTCGCGGAAGGCGAACCGCTTGGTGAGCTTGCGGAAGAGGTCCCAGCACTCATCGGCGTCGTTCCGGGTGAGAATGGCGTGCACCGTGTCGTTGACGTCCTCGATGGTGGAGCCGTAGTCGAGGTAGGCCGTCGTGTCCGAGTGCATCAGCAGGTGCCCGTCCTCCTCGACGACCGCGTCGAGCCGGGACATCCACTGGAGGTGGACGTCCTGGAGCCGTTCCATGTCGGACTTCTGCCCGCCGTTGAGCAGCCAGGCCGCCTGGAAGGTGGCGGTGCCGGCGCCGGAGTTCACCGGGGTGTCGCCGAACCGCTTGGCGCCGAGGAGCAGCAGCTCGTGGTTGCCCATCAGGGCCTTGCAGTAGCCGCCCGCGGCCGCGGCCTCGGCGGACAGCCGCATCACCAGGTCGATGACGCCGATTCCGTCGGGCCCCCGGTCGGTGAAGTCGCCGAGGAACCAGAGCCGTGCGTTGCCCGCGGACCAGTTGCCGTCGGCGTCGATCAGGTCCTGTTCGGCGAGGGCCGCGTGCAGCTCGTCCAGATAGCCGTGGACGTCGCCGACCACGTACAGCGGTCCGAGCTCCGGATCCGTGGCCGGCCGGGGTTCGGGCACGGCCCGCACCTTGACCGTCTCGTCGACGCTGATCACCGGAAGGTCGCGTGCGGTGGGGGTGTACCCCTCCGGCGGCTCGCCCTCCGGGAAGGCAGCCCCCGGGTGCGGCGCCGCAGGCGGCACCGGGGACTGCGCATAGGGCGGTACGCGGAAGTCGCGCAACGTCGCCGTCCGCACCGCGGGTTCCTGACCGGCCCCCTGTGTCATCGACCCCTCCACCACCGTCGCGCCGCCGTACACCTGACGGGCCCTGCTGGTCGGGGTCGTCCGCGGTGTCGTGCGCCCATCATAGGAATGCGAAACGTGCTCTGTGACGCACCAGGGGTGGTGAATCCGAACGCACGCCGGGTTCGCCGGTCGATTAATCCCGATTGGTCTGATCAATCCCCTGCCGGAGAGCGCGGCGCGCTGACCGTGGTGCGGGGCGGACGGCGTTGCGAGGAGGTCCGGACGATGAGTTCCGTCGGTATCACCTGCTCCACAGGTCCGTCCTGGTCGACTCCTTCGATGGCGTCGATGAGCAGTTGTACGACCGCCGTGCCGATCCTGCGCGGTTTCAGCGAGAGTGTGGTGATGGGCGGCTCGGTCGTCGCGTAGACCATGGACTCGCTGCAGCAGACCAGCAGCAGGTCCTCCGGGACGCGCAGACCGTACCGGCGGGCCGCCGCGAGCAGATCGGTGCCATTGGGGTCGAAGAGCCCGTAGACGGCGTCCGGGCGGTCCGGACGGGCCAGCAGACGGTCGGCGGCCACCGCACCCGCGCACGGGTCGTGGGCGGGGTAGGACTCGTACACCGGATCCTGGCCCACCCGCTCGCACCAGTGGAGGTAGGCGGTGGTGGACAGCCGGGTGTACGTGTCGGTGGTGGTGCCGGTCAGCAGCCCGATGCGGCGGGCCCCGGCGGCGGCGAGATGGTCGAGGAGGTCGAGGACGGCGGCCCGGTGGTCGTTGTCGACCCAGGCGGTCACCGGGAGGGTTCCGGCCGGCCGGCCGTCGGACACGACGGGCAGACCCTGGCGGACCAGCTCGGTGACGACCGGGTCCTGGTCGGAGGGGTCGATGACGACGGTGCCGTCGAGCGCGACGTTCGACCAGACGTCGTGGCGTGAGGTGGCGGGCAGGATGACGAGGGCGTAGCCGCGGGCCAGCGCGGCGGAGGTGGCCGCTCTGGCCATCTCGGCGAAGTACGCGAATTCGGTGAAGGTGAAAGGTTCGTCCCCGTAGGTCGTCACGGTCAGGCCGATCAGGCCGGACTTGCCGGTACGGAGCGTTCGGGCCGCGGCGGAAGGGCGGTAGCCCAGGCGCTCGGCGACCTCGCGGACATGTCGGCGGGTGGCGTCCGGGAGCCTGCCCTTGCCGTTGAGCGCGTCGGAGACAGTCGTGATGGAGACTCCGGCGGCGGCGGCCACATCCCGGATGCCTGCTCGTCCCCGCCTGCCGCCGCGCCGGGGGGTCTCCGTCCGGCTCACCTGGTGCTTCCCTGCTGCTGTCATGGCGAGCCGATAGTAGGGCTCTGACAGGCAGTTGGTCCGATCGCATATGCAGGCGTTGACAGGCACGTTTCTGCATGATCGTTAAGCGTCAATAGCCTTGTGAACCAAGGACGTTGCCCGCCTGGACCATCGGGTGTCGGGTGTCGGAACGGAAGGGCCTGCCAAAGGGGTCATGTCTCGAAGAGGTCTCAACTCACCTCTTCGAGGGACGCGCGCCACGGAGTGAGCCACCGGCGCGCGCCAGGGCGAGGAGCGCTCCCCCTCATTCCGGGGCTCACCGGACGAATCCGCTGTCCTGCTGTTCGCAGCGGCGCCCAATCCTCATATGGTGAGCAGTATTGATGTGCACGGACGGTCGAGGAGGACCTGCGGTGAGCGAGACGAGCCCCAAGCTGCGCCCCGAACTGGACGGCGTTCCCGCCTATGTGCCGGGCAAGCCGGCCGCGGCGGGCGGACCGGTCGCCTTCAAGCTGTCCTCCAACGAGAATCCGTATCCGCCGCTGCCGGGGGTGATGGAGTCCGCGATGGCCGCGGTCGCGCATTTCAACCGCTACCCGGACATGGCGTGCACCGGCCTGATGAACGAGCTGTCCGACCGCTTCGGTGTGCCGGTCGCGCACCTGGCCACCGGAACCGGCTCGGTCGGGGTGGCGCAGCAGCTGCTGCAGGCCACATCGGGTCCGGGCGACGAGGTCATCTACGCCTGGCGCTCCTTCGAGGCGTACCCGATCATCACGCAGGTCAGCGGTGCGAAGTCGGTCAAGGTGCCCCTGACCGACGGTGAGGTGCACGACCTGGACGCGATGGCGGGGGCGATCACCGACCGGACCCGGATGATCTTCGTCTGCAATCCGAACAACCCGACCGGCACGGTGGTGCGCAGGGCGGAGCTGGAGCGGTTCCTCGACCGGGTGCCGAGCGATGTGCTCGTGGTGCTGGACGAGGCGTACAAGGAGTTCATCCGGGACACCGAGGTGCCTGACGGCATCGAGATCTACCGGGACCGGCCCAATGTGGCGGTGCTGCGGACGTTCTCCAAGGCCTACGGACTGGCCGGGCTGCGGGTCGGCTTCGCCGTGGCCCACGAGCCGGTGGCGGCCGCGCTGCGCAAGACCGCGGTGCCCTTCGGTGTCAGCCAGCTCGCCCAGGACGCGGCGGTGGCGTCGCTGCGCGCCGAGGACGAACTCCTGGGCCGGGTGGGGTCCTTGGTGTGTGAGCGGCAGCGCGTACAGGAGACGCTGCTGCGGCAGGGGTGGACGGTGCCGGAGTCCCAGGCGAACTTCGTCTGGTTGCGGCTGGGGGACCGTACCGCCGATTTCGCCGCGGTCTGCGAGAAGGCCGGTGTGGTGGTCCGGCCGTTCGCGGGCGAGGGCGTGCGGGTCACGATCGGCGAGGACGAGGCGAACGACCTGTTCCTGAAGGTGACGGAGTCGTACCGCAAGGAGCTGTAGCCCAGGAACCCGCCTGCCGGGCCCCGTATCTCGTTCGCGAGGTGCGGGGCCCGTTCGCGTATCCGGACCGGGAGGGGCGGGAGTGTGCCCGCTACGGGGGGAATGGTCGCTGAGTCCCGAAGGGGCACCCCCCCTTGCTGATCCCGAAAGTCTGTGCGCCATAATTGCTTGTGAATGTGAACGCGTTCACAAGCGTGTCCTGCTCCTCCCATGATCAGCCGGATTTAAAGGACAAACTGCCGGTGACACTACGGCGACGTAAGGAGAAGACGACGTGGAGCTAGCTCTGGCGCCGGAGACCCTGGCGCGATGGCAGTTCGGAACGACCACCGTCTACCACTTCCTCTTCGTTCCCCTGACGATCTCTCTCGCGGCGCTCACCGCCGGCCTGCAGACCGCCTGGGTGCGGACGAACAAGGAGAAGTACCTCAGGGCCACCAAGTTCTGGGGAAAGCTCTTCCTGATCAACATCGCCATGGGTGTCGTCACCGGCATCGTCCAGGAGTTCCAGTTCGGGATGAACTGGTCGGACTACTCGCGGTTTGTGGGGGACATCTTCGGCGCCCCGCTCGCGTTCGAGGCGCTGATCGCGTTCTTCTTCGAGTCCACCTTCATCGGCCTGTGGATCTTCGGCTGGGACAAGCTGCCGAAGAGAATCCACCTCGCCTGCATCTGGATGGTCTCGATCGGCACCATCCTCTCCGCGTACTTCATCCTGGCGGCCAATTCCTGGATGCAGCACCCGGTCGGCTACCGCATCAACAAGGAACGCGGACGCGCCGAGCTCACCGACTTCTGGCACGTGCTCACCCAGAACACCGCGCTCGCCCAGTTCTTCCACACCATCACGGCGGCCTTCCTGGTGGGCGGGGCGTTCATGGTCGGCATCGCCGCCTTCCACCTGGCACGCAAGAAGCACATCCCGGTGATGCGGACCTCGCTGCGGCTGGGACTGATCACCGTGGTGGTCGCCGGTCTGCTCACCGCCATCAGCGGTGACCAGCTGGGCAAGGTGATGTTCAAGCAGCAGCCGATGAAGATGGCGGCGGCCGAGGCGCTGTGGGACGGCCAGAACTCCGCCCCGTTCTCGATCTTCGCCTACGGAGATGTCAGCAAGGGCCACAACTCCGTCGAGATCTCGGTCCCCGGGATACTGTCCTTCCTCGCCGACGACAACTTCAACTCGTACGTCCCCGGCATCAACGACATCAACAAGGCCGAGCAGGAGAAGTACGGGCCCGGCGACTACCGTCCCAACATCCCGGTCGCCTTCTGGAGCTTCCGGTGGATGATCGGGTTCGGCATGGCGTCCTTCGCCCTCGGGATCCTCGGACTGTGGCTCACCCGGAAGAAGTTCATGCTTCCACCGGGGATGCGGACCGGTGAGGACGAGGTGCCGCACCTGGTCCTGTTCAAGAACAAGGCGCTCAGCCCCAAGCTCGCCCGGTGCTACTGGATCGTCGCGCTGTGGACCCTGCTCTTCCCGCTGATCGCCAACTCCTGGGGCTGGATCTTCACCGAGATGGGCCGTCAGCCCTGGGTCGTCTACGGAGTGCTGCAGACCCGCAACGCGGTCTCCCCCGGCGTCTCGCAGGGCGAGGTGCTCACCTCGATGATCCTCTTCACGCTGCTCTACGCGGCGCTCGCCGTGGTCGAGGTCAAGCTGCTCGTGAAGTACATCAAGGCCGGACCTCCGGAGCTCACGGACGACGAGCTGAACCCGCCCACCAGGATCGGCGGCGACCACGACGACGCCGACCGGCCCATGGCCTTCTCCTACTGAGAGCACAGGAGCCGAGAGATGGAACTCCACGACGTCTGGTTCGTGCTCATCGCCGTCCTCTGGACCGGCTACTTCTTCCTGGAGGGATTCGACTTCGGGATCGGGGTCCTGACCAAGCTGCTGGCCAGGGACCGCAAGGAACGGCGAGTCCTGATCAACACCATCGGGCCCGTCTGGGACGGCAACGAGGTCTGGCTCCTCAGTGCCGGCGGAGCGACGTTCGCCGCGTTTCCCGAGTGGTACGCCACGCTGTTCTCGGGCTTCTACCTGCCGCTGCTGATCATCCTGCTCTGCCTGATCGTGCGGGGCGTCGCCTTCGAGTACCGGGCGAAGCGGCCCGAGGAGAAGTGGCAGAACAACTGGGAGAACGCGATCTTCTGGACCTCGCTGATCCCGGCCCTGCTCTGGGGCGTGGCCTTCGGGAACATCGTGCGTGGCGTGAAGATCGACGCGGACATGGAGTACGTGGGCAACTTCTGGAACCTGCTCAACCCGTACTCGATCCTCGGCGGGCTGGTCACGCTCTCCCTCTTCACCTTCCACGGGACGGTGTTCGCGGGGCTCAAGACGGTCGGGGACATCCGGGTCAGGGCACGCAGGCTGGCCCTGAAGCTGGGTGCGGTCACCGCTGTGCTGGCGCTGGGCTTCCTGATCTGGACCCAGGCCGACCACGGTGACGGCTGGAGCCTGATCGCGATGATCATCGCTGTGGTGTCTCTGGTCGGGGCGATCGGAGCCGTCGCGGCCGGGCGGGAGGGCTGGTCCTTCGCCCTGTCCGGTGTGACCATCACGGCCGCGGTCGCCATGCTCTTCCTGACGCTCTTCCCGAACGTCATGCCGTCCTCGCTGAACGATGCCTGGAGCCTCACGGTCACCAACGCCTCGTCCACCCCGTACACGCTGAAGATCATGACCTGGTGCGCGGGGATCGCCACTCCCGTGGTGCTGCTGTACCAGGGCTGGACCTACTGGGTGTTCCGCAAGCGGATCGGTACGCACCACATCGCCGACGCGCACTGAACGCAGTGAGTGCCCTGACCGAGCCGAGCCCTCTGGGGTGTTTCACGTGAAACCGATCGATCCGCGCCTGCTCCGTCACGCCCGTGCCACGCGCCTCTTCCTGGTGGCTGTGGTGGTACTCGGAGTGGCCGGGGCGGCGCTGGTCATCGCCCAGGCCATGCTCGTCGCCGAAGTGGTGGTGGGCGGTTTCGAGGACGGGCTCACCGGTTCGGGGCTGCGTACCCCGCTCATCCTTCTCGCCGGGGTCGCACTCGGCCGGGCCCTGGTCTCCTGGCTCACCGAGCTGGCCGCCTACCGGGCCGGTGCGGCCGTCAAGTCGGAGCTGCGCGGACGGCTGCTCGACCGGGCGGCGGCGCTGGGTCCGGAGTGGCTGAGCGGGCAGCGCACCGGTTCGCTGGTGACGCTCGCCACCCGGGGGATCGACGCCCTCGACGACTACTTCGCGCGCTATCTGCCGCAGCTCGGGCTCGCGGTGGTGGTGCCGGTGGCAGTCCTCGCCAGGGTGGTCACGGAGGACTGGATCTCGGCGGCGATCATCGTCGTCACCCTGCCGCTCATTCCGCTCTTCATGATCCTGATCGGCTGGGCGACCCAGTCGCGGATGGACCGTCAGTGGCGGCTGCTCTCGCGGCTCTCCGGGCACTTCCTGGACGTGGTCGCCGGGCTGCCGACCCTGAAGGTCTTCGGCCGGGCCAAAACGCAGGCCGAGTCCATCCGCACCATCACCTCGCAGTACCGGCAGGCGACCCTGCGCACGCTGCGGATCGCCTTCCTGTCGTCCTTCGCCCTGGAGCTGCTGGCGACGCTCTCGGTGGCACTTGTCGCCGTCACCATCGGCATGCGGCTCGTGCACGGCGAGCTCGACCTCTACACCGGTCTCGTGGTGCTGATCCTGGCGCCGGAGGCCTACCTGCCGCTGCGGCAGGTAGGGGCGCAGTACCACGCCGCCGCCGAGGGCCTCGCGGCCGCCGAGGAGATCTTCTCGGTCCTGGAGACGGAACCGCCCCCGGGCGGTACGCAGGATGTCCCCCAGACGCTGCGGCTGGCGCTGGAAGGCGTGACCGTCCGGCACGCCGGGCGCACCGAGCCCTCGCTCGCCGCAGCCTCACTGGTGGTGGACGAGGGCGAGACCGTTGCCCTGGTCGGCCCCAGCGGTGTCGGCAAGTCCACCCTGCTCAACGTGGTGCTGGGGTTCGCCGTACCCGCCGAGGGGCGGGTGCGGGTCGGCGGTACCGATCTCGCCGCCCTCTCCCCCGAACGCTGGCGTGAGCGGATCGCCTGGGTGCCGCAGCACCCGCACCTCTTCGCCGGCACGATCGCGGAGAACGTACGGCTGGCCCGGCCCGAGGCGGACGACCGTGCGGTGACGGCCGCGCTGCGCGACGCGGGGGCGTACGACTTCGTGGCGGAGCTGCCGGAGGGCATCGGCACCCTCCTCGGCGAGGACGGTGCGGGCCTCTCCGCCGGGCAGCGGCAGCGTCTGGCACTCGCCCGCGCCTTCCTCGCCGACCGGCCGGTGCTGCTGCTCGACGAACCGACCGCGAGCCTGGACGGCGAGACGGAGGCGGGCATCGTCGAGGCGGTACGCAGACTGGCGGTGGGCCGGACGGTGCTGCTGGTGGTGCACCGGCCGGCGCTCCTGTCGGTCGCCGACCGTGTGGTGACGCTGGAGCCGGTGACGACGTCCGGGCCGGCGGAGCCCGCGGCCTCCGCCGTGGTGCCGCGGCCGGCGAGCGCACCCGATGACCTCACCGGCGGCGGGGCGGTGCGGGAGCCCGAGGTACTGCGCGAGACCGTGCCCCGGACGGGACACGTGCTGACCCGGGTCAGGGAGTCCGCCGGCGCACAGCGCGGCAGGCTCGCGCTCGCGCTGCTGCTGGGCAGCCTCGCACTGGGTTCCGCGGTCGGTCTGATGGCCGTCTCCGGCTGGCTGATCTCCCGCGCATCCGAACAGCCCCCGGTGCTCTACCTGATGGTCGCCGTGACGGCGACCCGCGCCTTCGGCATCGGGCGGGCGGTCTTCCGCTACGCCGAACGCCTCGTGTCGCACGACGCGGTGCTCAGGATGCTGGCCGAACTGCGCGTCGCCGTCTACCGGGGCCTGGAGCGGATCGCACCCGCGGGTCTGCGCCGGACCCGGCGGGGGGATCTGCTCTCCCGGCTCGTCGCCGACGTGGACGCCCTGCAGGACTACTGGCTGCGCTGGCTCCTGCTGGCCGGGACCGCGGTCGTCGTGGGGGCGGCAGCCGCCGGATTCACCGGCTGGCTGCTTCCGGAAGCGGGCGCGGTGCTCGCGGCGGGACTGCTGCTGGCCGGGGTCGGGGTCCCGCTCGTCAGCGGCGCCTGTGCCCGGCACGCCGAGCGGCGGCTGGCCCCCGCCCGCGCCGATCTGGCGACCCGGATCACCGATCTGCTCGGCGGTACGGCCGAACTGACGGTCGCGGGCGCCCTTCCGGGACGCTCGGCGAGGACCGGGGAGGCCGACGGTGTGCTGACCGGGATCGCCTCCCGGGCAGCGACCGCCACCGCACTCGGCGGCGGACTCTCGGCCCTGATCGGCGGCCTCACCGTGGTCGCCGCCGCGCTCGTCGCCCTTCCCGCGGTGGCCGACGGGCGGCTGGCCGGTGTGGAACTCGCCGTCGTCGTCCTCACACCGCTCGCCGCCTTCGAGGCCGTGACCGCTCTGCCGCTCGCCGTGCAGTACCGGCAGCGGGTCAGGCGGAGCGCGGAGCGGGTGTACGAGGTGCTGGACGCCCCGGTACCGGTCCTCGAACCCGCCGCCCCGGCCGAGGCGCCGGCTTCGCCCTTCCCGCTGGAGGTACGAGGGCTGTCGGCCCGGTACGCGGGAGCGGAGCATGACGCCCTGGCCGACGTGGACCTCACGCTGGAGGCCGGCCGGCGGATCGCGGTGGTGGGCCCGTCCGGTTCCGGGAAGACCACGCTGGCCCAGGTCCTGCTCCGCTTCCTGGACGCGCGTGCCGGCACGTACCGGATCGGTGGGGTGGAGGCGTCCGCCCTGGAGGGGGACACGGTCCGGCGGTTCGTCGGGCTGTGCGCCCAGGACGCCCACATCTTCGACAGTTCCATCCGGGAGAATCTTCGGCTGGCCCGTACCGGAGCGAGCGACGCGGAACTGCGCGAGGCCCTCGCGGGGGCCCGGCTGCTCGACTGGGCCGAGTCCCTCCCGAGCGGTCTTGACACCCTGGTCGGTGAACACGGCGCCCGCCTCTCCGGCGGCCAGCGCCAGCGGCTCGCGCTGGCCCGGGCGCTGCTCGCGGACTTCCCCGTCCTCGTTCTGGACGAGCCGGCCGAGCACCTCGACCTGCCGACCGCCGATGCCCTGACAGCGGATCTGCTCGCGGCCACCCGGGGGCGTACGACCGTGCTGATCACCCACCGCCTCGAAGGCCTGGACGCCGTGGACGAGGTGGTGGTCCTGGACGCCGGCGCGGTGGTGCAGCGTGGTCCGTACGCCGCTCTCGTGTCGGTGGACGGCCCGCTCAGCCGGATGCTGGCGCGCGAGCGGGAGACCGTGCGGAAGCCGGGCGAGGTGCTGGACGTACGGGTCTGAGCCGGCCGGCCAGGCTCCCGACTTTCCCCGATAAAAGGGACTAACTACGCTCTGGGTATGTCAGAGCAGGGCCCGAAGCACCCGAAGCATCCGAAGGACTCACTCGAGGCCGCGACGGAGGCGACCCGCAGTCTGCAGGGCCTGTCCACCGAACTCACCGCCCGCGTACCGCAGCTGCTGGAAGCCATGCGCTCCGTCGGCACCGGTCTCGAACTGCACACCACCCTCGACCGGATCTGTGAGACGGCGGCCGAACTGGCCCACGCCCACTACGCAGCCATCGGCGTCGTGGACCAGGAGGGCAAGGGGCTCTCGGACTTCGTCACCTACGGAGTCCCGGAGCCGGTGGCGGAGGAGATCGGCCGCCGTCCGGACGGACACCGTGGCCTGCTCGGCGCACTGATCCACGACCCCTGCCCCGTACGTCTCGCCGATCTGACGGCCGACCCGAGGTTCGCCGGTTTCCCGCCCGGCCATCCCCCGATGCGGACCTTCCTCGGCGTACCGATCCGGGTCCAGGGCGAGATCTTCGGCAACCTCTATCTGGCGGAGAAGGACGGCGGGGGCGAGTTCACCGACTACGACCTCCACATGGTGCGGGTACTGGCCACCGAGGCCGGCATCGCCATCGGCAACGCCCGGCTGTACGAGGCCGCCCGCCAGCGCGAGCGGTGGATCGACGGCTCGGTTGCGGTGACCACCGCCCTGCTCTCCGGAGGGGACGCCGACGAGGCGCTCGTCGTCGTCGCCGAACAGGCCCGCCGGCTCGCCGCGTCGGCCGCCGGGATCGTGCTGCTGCCGGCCGAGGGCGGCGGCCTGGAGATCGTCGCCGTGTCCGCCGAGGAGCCGTCGGCGGTGCTCGGGGTGATCATCCCGGCGCAGAGCCCGGTGGTGGGGATGCTGCTCGGCGGCGAGGCCGTCTTCGTGGACGACTCGGCCACCGACTCCCGCATGATCACCAGGTTGGCGCAGCGGTTCGGCCCCAGCATGCTGCTTCCGCTGCACAGCGGGGGCCGGGTGCTCGGCGCGCTCGCCACACCGCGTGAGCGGGGCGCCCGGCCGTTCACGGAGCCGGAGCGGACCCTCGCCTCCCAGTTCGCCTCGCAGGCCGCGCTGGCGCTGATGATGGCCGAGGCGCAGCGCGACCGGGAACGGCTCGCGGTCTACGAGGACCGCGACCGGATCGCCAGGGACCTGCACGACCTGGTCATCCAGCGGCTGTTCGCCACCGGGATGATGCTGGAGAGCGCACAGCGCCGGTCACAGGTGCCGGAGGTGCAGACCGGCGTAGGCCGGGCGGTCGACGAACTGGACGTGACCATCCAGGAGATCCGTACCGCCATCTTCGCGCTGCAGCAGGAGCCGGCCGAGGCACCGTCGGGGCTGCGTACCCGGGTGCTGCGCGAGATCAACATGGCGGCGGTTCCGCTGGGCTTCAAACCGTCCCACCGCTTCATCGGACCGGTCGACGCGGCCGTCGGCGAACTGACCGGGAAGAACCTGATCGCGGCACTGCGGGAGGCACTGTCCAACGCGTTCCGGCATGCCGCGGCGTCCCGGATCGACGTCGTCGTGGACGCCACCGCCACGCTTCCCGACGGTCAGGACGCGGTACGGCTCACGGTCGCCGACGACGGTGTGGGCATCCCGCCGGGCGGCCGGCGCAGCGGATTGCGGAATCTGGCCCGACGGGCGGAGTCGCTCGGCGGGGCCAGCTGGTTCGGACCCGGCCTGGGGGAGGACGGCGGCGGCACGACCGTGGTGTGGCAGGCGCCCCTGTGACGGCCCGGTGCGAGCTGCCGAACCGGCGGTCCGCGCCGGTTCAGTGCTCCCTGCGGGCCAGCGCCCGTTCGGCCAGGATGCGCTCGATGACGACCGCGACGCCGTCCTCGTTATTGGTGACGGTGCGGCCGGTGGCCGCAGCCAGGGCGGCCGGGTGGGCATTGCCCATGGCGTACGAGGTGCCGGCCCAGCTGAGCATCTCCACGTCGTTCGGCATGTCGCCGAACGCGACGACCTCGGCGGGGGAGACACCGCGCTCGGCACAGCACAGCTCCAGCGTGCTGGCCTTGGAGACGCCCAGCCCGCTGACTTCCAGGAGGGCCGTGGGGCTGGACCGGGTGAAGGAGGCACGGTCGCCCGCGGTCGTACGGGCCAGGGTGAGGAAGTCGTCCGGGGCCAGCTCGCCGTGGTGGGCGAGGAGCTTCAGCACGGGGGCACCGGTGCCCGGCGTCTCCTCGTGCAGCAGCTTCTCGGCGACGGCCACGGTGGCGCCGGGGTCGAGGTGGAAGGGCGGGTAGGCCGGCTCGTAGTGGATGCCGGTGGCCAGCTCGACGGCGAAGGAGGTGCCCGGAGCGGCCGCGCGCAGCGTGTGCACGATGTCCAGGGCGGTCTCCCGCTCCAGCGCGCGGACCTGCAGCAGCCTGCCGTCGTCGTGCAGATCGGCGACCGCTGCGCCGTTGGCGCAGATCGCCAGACCGTGGCCGTGGACGTGGTCGCTGACGACGTCCATCCAGCGTGCCGGGCGGCCGGTGACGAAGAAGACCTCGATACCGGCCTCTTCGGCGGCGGCGAGCGCCGTGACCGTACGGTCCGAGACGGTCTTGTCGTCGCGCAGGAGGGTGCCGTCCAGATCGGTGGCGATCAGCCGGGGAACGGCAGGGAGGGGCGAATCGGTAGCTGAGGTCACCACTCCATTCTCGCGTACCGAGGTGCACGGGCGTGCGTAGGGGCGCACATCTGAGTGCACACGCCCGTGAGCTGGCAAACATTCCTCTGGAATATGCCGACGGGTTCACCTGCGACGCGACCCGGGGATGCGTGATCCGGGGATGCCGAGGCCGCTTTCCGGACCTGCCCACGCCGCGCCGATGTCCTGATTTCATCGACCGACGACGGCGTACGTGCCACGTTCTGACAGGCAGCCTGGCAGAGGCGATCCGATCACCTGATGGGGAGAGTGACAGTGCAACTGTCGTTGAGGGAACTGCAGTCCAGGGGCACCGCGTTCCGGGAGCTGCACAACGGGCCCGAGCCCTTGGTGATTCCGAACCCGTGGAACGCGGGCACCGCCCAGATCCTGGCCGGGCTCGGCTTCCCGGCGCTCGCGACGACCAGCGCCGGTCTCGCCGTAGCTCTCGGGCTGCCGGACGGCGCCGATCTGCTGGACCGCGACATGGTGCTCGCGAACGCCCGCGAGATCGTCGCCGCGACTCCGCTGCCGGTCTCCGCCGACCTGGAGAGCGGATTCGCCGAGACTCCGGAGGGTGTGGCGGAGACCATCCGCGCGGCGGCGGACGCGGGGCTGGTGGGCGGCTCGATCGAGGACGCGACGGGGCGCTCCGGCGACCCGGTCCGTCCGGTCGAGGAGGCCGTGGATCGGGTGACGGCGGCGGTGGAGGCCGCGCGCGGCCTGCCTTTCCCGTTCACCGTCACCGCACGAGCGGAGAACTTCCTCTACGGACGCCCCGACCTCGACGACACGATCCGTCGTCTCCAGGCCTACGAGGAGGCGGGCGCCGATGTGCTCTACGCGCCCGCGCTGCCGTCCGCCGACGCCGTGCGTGCCGTGTGCACCTCGGTCGGGCGGCCGGTCAACGTGCTGGCGGGGAGCCAGCAGCCGGCCCTGGACGTGGCCGCGCTGGCGGAGTGCGGTGTGCGCCGGATCAGTCTCGGCTCGACACTGTCCCGGGCGGCGCTGGGCGGATTCGTCCGGGCAGCCCGTGAGGTGCTCGACCACGGGACCTTCGGGTTCGTCGCGGACGCCCCGCCCTACGGAGACGTCAACCGGTGGATGACGTCTCCGCCCGTCCTCCAGCACCCGGATCCCGAAGCCGGCACGTGACCGAACGGCTGAGCAGTCCGCGGGCTCAGCCGACGGCGCCGGGCTCCTGGCCCCCGTCCTGCTGCGGCGGCGCGGGGGTCAGCATCTCAAGGAGCAGAGTGCCCAACTGCTCGTTCGGTACGTCGGGGAGGTGGTCGAAGGCGCCGGAACCGCGGGCCAGGACGACGCCGATGAAGGCGGCGGCGATGAGTTCGGCACGCAGCTCCGGCTCGTCCACGCCGTCCGCCACCAGCCGGCGGTGCAACGGCTCGATCACGCGGCGGTGGAGTTCCGTGCGGGTGGCCAGCTGGCCGGCCGGATCTCCGTGAGGGCGGACGGCGACCTGGTAGATGGGGTTGGGGCCATGCCGCCGGGTGCGATCGAGAATGACCGCCAGCCGGTCCGGGTCGAGCAGGTCGACGATCTCGTGCGGGCCGTCGCCGGTGCGCAGCGTGGCGATGTAGAGCTGGGCCTTGCCGCCGAAGTAGCGGGCGATCATCGCCGGATCGACACCTGCGCGGCTGCCGATGGCCCGCGCGGTGGTGCGGTCGTATCCGTGCTCGGCGAACAGCTCGCTCGCGGCCTGCAGCAGCCGGTCCCGGCTGCCCGCAGCGTCACGCCTCGGCCGGCCCGCTCCGGCCGGCCGCGCAGGGGGTGGAGTCGTCGCGTTCATTCCGCAGTCGCCGTTTCGTCGCGTTCACCCAGCACCGGCCCCGGCCCCGGGGAGGGCCCCGTGCCCTTCGCCATCGACCGTACGCGCTCCTGGGACAGGGCCGTCAGAGGCGTCCGCCTGCCGCGGCGAAGCAACGGCACGGCTACGGCCACCACCGCGGTGGCGAGCCAGACGCCGCAGCTGAGCAGTCCCACGGCTGTGTACCCGCTGGAGGCGGGATACGCCGCGCCGGTGTGGGTGTGCCCCTCCAGTACGGCCGCGCTCAACGCGCTGCCGACCGCGTAACCGATGTACCGCAGCACCTGGTTGAAGCTCATCGCACTGCCGGTCTCACGGGGCGGCACCGCACGGACGAGGAAGCCCGGCACCACCGCGAAGATGATCCCGACGCCGAGGCCCGCGACGAACATGACGGCCATGATCTGTGTCATGTTCCCTCGCCACACGGTGAAGATCGCCATCGCGGCGAGCAGGACCAGGCAGCTCATCGGAAGCACTACGCGCGGCGAGGTCCGGCGCACCAGCGCAGGGGTGAGCCTGTTGGCGAGAAAACTGCCCAGGGAGAACGGGGTCAGTGCCAGGCCGGCCACGACCACCGTCCGGCCCAGCCCGTAGCCCGTGCCGGCGGGCGTCTGCACCAGCCTGGTCACGGTGGACAGCAGCAGATACATGCCGACACCGGCCAGGACCGCCGCCGCGCTCGCGGTCATCACCGAGCTCTCGCGCATCAGCCGCAGACTGACCAGCGGGTGAGGCGTCCGCAGCTCCCAGACCACCCACACGGTGAACAGCAGGACGGACGCGAGGATCATGCCGTCGACGCGCAGGGAGCCCCACCCCCAGCTCTCTCCCTCGCTGATCGCCACCAGCAGCGACGCGGTGCCCAGGGCGAGCAGCACGGCCCCGAGGACGTCGAGGGGGACGCGGGCCCGGTGCTTTGCCGCCGGCACGGTCCACGCGGCGGCGGCCAGGCCCAGCACGCTGACGAGTGCGCCGAGCCAGTAGGCCCCGCGCACACCTCCCCACTGGGCGACCAGGCCGGTGAGCGGATATCCCAGGCCCACACCTGTCACCGCCGTGATGGACAGCAGCGCGATCACCGGCACGGCCCGTGCCGAGGGCAGCTCGTCGCGGGCCACCGCGATGGTCAGCGGCGTGAGTCCCAGCCCGATCCCCTGCAGCGCGCGGCCCACCAGCAGCGTCACAAAGCCCAGCGGCAGCGCCGCCAGCACGCAGCCGATCACCACAAGCGCCAGGGTGCCTACGACGACGGTCCTGCGATGCGGCCCGTCGCCGAGCCGCCCCATCACCGGGGTCGCCACCGCCGCCACCAGCTGTGTGATCGTCAGAGACCACTGCGCGTCGGTCACCGACACGTGGTCCATGGCCGCGATGGCGGGGATCAGCGGGGCTCCGAGACTGCCGATCACAGCCGTGACCAGGCAGACGAACGCCAGGCAGGGCACCAGGGCCCGAGACCGTACCGACTCCATCTTGCTCCTCACACGCCGGGGCGCCGATGGCCGCCGGCGATGTCTACACCTGATGTCTACATCGGATGATAAGCCCGGGAACCGCGCCCGACGGAAGGCCCCGGGCGCAGCGGGTCCCGGTGGCCCATTGCCCGGGCGCGAAGCCCGCGTAGGGTCGGGAGGATGCGTCTGAGCACGGTGATCCTCCCCATCCACCGGTGGGCCGAAGGACAGACGGGCTGGCAGCGGGCCGAAGACCTCGGCTTCCATGCCGCGTACACGTACGACCATCTGTCGTGGCGGGCCTTCCGGGACGGGCCGTGGTTCGGCGCGATCCCCACGCTCACGGCCGCGGCGACGGTGACCCGGAGCATCCGCCTGGGAACCCTCGTCACCTCGGTCAAGCCTTGTTCACCTATCACGGGCTGACCTGGTCGTTCAATGCGTGAGAACGTCAACGGTCACGCCATTCCGCCCCGTTCGTTCACGGCGCCAGATGCCCCACGAAGATCCCGATGAGGATCCGGCCGTCGTACGTGGCGATCGGCAATGAGAAGTGAACCCTGTCGCGGTCCCAGAGCCGCTTGCCGTGCCACTGGCATCGGTAGGTGCCGTCGGAGTATCCGACGTTGCGTTGCTCCCACGCCTTCGCATTCTTCTTCGTGTTCGGGCTCTCGGGTGAGATGTCCAGACCCAGCGCACAGAACCCCCGGATGACCTGTGTCTGATCGCCGCCGCATTCGGCCAGTGTCCGGGTGAAGTGGTCGTTAAGCGCGCCCAGCAGTTTCACCAGCCAGGGAAGGACTTCGACATAGGCGCCCTTGAAGTGGTGCAGGCGCAGAGAGTCGGCAAAGAGCAGCCGGGGGAAGGCATCCCCGGTGAAGGTGAAGAAGCGCTCGGCCGGAACGTTCTCGTGGGTGAGGAGGCCGCGCCAGAAGACCGGTACGTCGTCGGGGTGCCGTAGGACGTGCACCTTCACCTCGTCCTGGCCGACCTTGTCGTGCCCTGGCTCCTCGTGCTGCTGGCCGGTTGTGATGGTGGCGCGAACTCGCCCAACGAGGGCAAGACCGGTGGACGAGCCCACGCATGGCGGCTCGGGTGAGTGCGCGAACGCCACCATTCGTGAGGCCCTGGCCAGGTCCTGCGACGAGAACATCGCAAAGCTGGCCACGGAACTGGGCGAGGAGAAACTGCGCGATACCGCAGAGGAATTCGGCTTCGGCGATGACGAGCTTTTGGTCCCGAACCGGGTTACGGAGAGCAGGTACGGGAGCTACGGCAACGGGGACATCACCGTCACCCCGCTCCAACTGGCCAGGGTGACGGCGGCCCTCGCCAACCGTGGCCTGCTGAAGGGCCCGCACCTGGCTGCCGAGGACGAAGGGGGACAGGTCTCGCAGAGTGTCCCGGCAGCCACGGCGGGCCTGCTGCTCCCCGCGGTGCGGGGGAAGGAGGAATGGGCGCCGACCGACGCCGGTGACGGAACCCCTTCCTCCTGGTCCCTCACCTATGCCCGGACCGAGAAGGGCGACACCGTCGCACTCGTGGTCCGCGTGGCAACCTCGGAAGCAGCCAAGGCCGGCCATGTCACGGCGGCGATGGCCGAGTCGCTTTCCTGAGGAGGTCTTGCGGAGGTGCTGAGAACGGCCTGCGAGACGGTTGTGATCAGGCTTCGCGAGCGGAAACCATCCGCGCATCCCCTCCGACCGCAATGCTGCAACCAGTCGTTGACCAGCGCTAATGAAGAAGTCCGGCTGGAGTACTAGACGCTCGGAGCAGTCGGATGCCTCCATCAGTCGCCGAGTACTCCGCGCAGGACGCCGGTACGAACCACCGGAGGCGCACGGGCGTGACCTGGCTCGGAAGGCTTGATCAATCCAGCTGGGCGAGGGCCTCGGTGGCGATGCGCTCGAAGACGGCTTGGTCGGCGGCGAAGGCCGAGTCGGGGATCGGCCAGTGGACCACGATCTCGGTGAAGCCGATCTCGCGGTGCCGGCCGGCGAAGTCCACGAAGGCGTCGACCGAGTCGAGCATCGCGGAGCGGTCAGGGGTGAACGCGGTGAGCAGGATCTTGTCCAGCTCGGCCACGTCCCGCCCGATCGTCCCGCACGCTGTGCCGAGCTTCGTAATCTGTCCGCGCAGGGCCACGTCCGACTGCGCGGATGTGCCATCCTCGTAGAGCTTCGGGTCACCAGTCGTCACCCACGCCTGCCCGTACCGCGCCGCAAGCTTGAGACCGCGCGGGCCGGTCGCGGCGACGGCAAACGGCAGCCGAGGCCGCTGTACGCAGCCAGGGATGTTCCGTGCCTCGACCGCCGAGTAGATGTCCCCGTCCTGGGTCACCGCCTCCTCGCTGAGCAGCCGGTCCAGCAGCGGCACGAACTCGCCGAACCGGTCCGCCCGCTCCTTCGGTGTCCACGCCTCCTGGCCGAGCGCCGTCGCGTCGAAGCCGTTGCCGCCGGCCCCGATGCCCAGGGTGATCCGCCCCCCGGAGATGTCGTCGAGCGAGATCAGCTCCTTGGCGAGCGTCACCGGGTGCCTGAAATTAGGCGACGTAACGAGGGTACCCAAGCGCAGGCGGCCCGTGGCCGTGGCCGCGGCGGTGAGGGTGGGCAGAGCGCCGAACCACGGGCCGTCGCGGAAGGTGCGCCAGGAGAGGTGGTCGTAGGTGTACGCGGCGTGGAAGCCCAGCTCTTCGGCACGCTGCCACTTGGCACGGCCTCCCTCGTGCCAACGGTCGACGGGAAGGATCACGGTGCTCAGGCGCAGGCTCATGCCACTGAGCCTATGCCGGACTCGGCCCTCGTCCCCTCCCGAGCGAAGACGGGCGGGGGCTGCACGGGCTGCTCGACGTTGCACGTGGCGGCGAGAGCGTCGGTTCCTTGGCGTCCGCTCATCGCGCGGCGGTGACCGACCAGCCGTAGCGGGAGAAGACGGGGCCACCGTTCCGATAGGCGGCCAGGGCTTGTGCAGAGGTCGGGAACGCAGGCTCGGGCAGCCGGTCGGCGGTGATCCACTGGGCGGCCAGGTGCTTGTCCGGTTCGGCGTTGGTCAGTTCTCCAGCCCATGTGTCGGTGGCGAAGACGAACAGGACGAACTGACCGGCCTGGTCCCGGCCCTGTTCGATGTGGATGACGTGGACGAGCGCGAGATCCGCCGGGTGGGGCCTGGGCCGGCCGGCGCTGACAGACTGGCCGGAGAACGCTTGCAGCGATGAGGGGGCAGCGGTGGACGAGAGCACTCCGGTGGTGTTCCTGCTGGTGGGTCTCACCGGTTCGGGGAAGACCACCTATGCGCAGCGTGAGCTGGAGCCTCGGGGTGCTGTGCGGCCGTCGGTGGACGAGGTCGTCTACGAGCGGCACGGCCGGTACGGCGTCGACTACCCGGAGAACACCTACTTCGAGAAGGAGTCCCCGGTCGTCGCCGAGCCGCACCGGCGGCTTGCCGAGCTGGTGGCGGAGGGCCGGGACGTGGTGTGGGACCACGGGCTGTGGCCGCGCAAGGACCGCGACGCGATGAAGGAGCCGGTGGAGCCGGCCGGCGGCCAGTGGCGGCTGCTCTACTTCCCGGTGAAGCGCGACGAACTGCTCCGTCGGCTGGTGGAACGTAACGAGCGGGCGGATGCCAACGCACTGGTCGTCACGCCGGAGGCCCTGGAGGACTTCTTCGCGCGCTTCGAAGTACCTCAGAACGAGGGCGAGGAGATCGTGGAGCCCGGCTGGTTCTGAGGCGCGTGCGGACGCCAGTTGGTGGCGATCCTGGCGGCTTCGGCGGCCCAGCCGTCCGGCAGACGGTCGAGGGTGACGTGGCGGAACCCGAGGCGGGGGTCGGAGACGTCGATGCGGCCGTGGTGACGGTCGGTGTGCAGCAGCAGGCGGGACGCCTCGCTGCGGACGGCCGGGGTGTGCTCGGCCCACTTTCCGGAAGTGCACTGCCTTACCCGCCGCTGCAGGTCGTCCAGGACGCCCGAGCGCCACTTGAAGTGATGCACGCACGCGAGCATGTCCGGGGCCGGTTTGTGGCCCGGCGCCCGGCGGTTACCGGATGCCATCGTCACCGAGGAGTGGGCGAGGACGATCTTGCGTGGGTCGCCCTTGAGGAGCCGGTGGGTGAGGTGCCCGCCGAGCGGGAAGGCCCGGTCCAGTCCGGTTTCCGGGCGCCAGAAGGCCAGGCGGCCGTCGTTCGTGACACGGTCGAGCAACACCCCGCCGATCACCTGCCGTTTCCGCCTCCCCGCCACCGCCGTAGTGGCTGCTCGCCCTCGGGACCTTCTGGGGCAGCGGACCCGAGATATGTCCGCTGCCCCGTGTGAATGAGCGTTTGAGTTGGTCTCTGAGTGCTCAAGAGCTGAGCCGTCGAAGCGGTGCTGTAGAGCCCTACTCGTGAGCCGGGACGCGATGGCGAGCAGTGTGGTCGCCACGTGGCCCGGTCCGGGCGCGCGACGGGGTGGCAGGATGACGCGGTGTCCGACTTTCTGCGTGAACACTGGCTGCGCGGCGTCGCCTTCAATCCGGCGGCGCCCTCCGACGTACTGGTACGCCTGATGGATCAAGCTGCCGGTGAGCTCGGCCAGCTGATGTGTAAGGACCGCGACCTGCCCGACGCCGTCATCGACGCAGCCCTGAGCCACCCGGAGTGGCGGATCCGCGGAGCGCTCGCCCGCAACCAGCACGTAGATCCTTCGCGACTCGCCCCCTTGGCAACGGACCCGTCGGGACTCGTCCGCGGGCGGCTCGCCAACCCCCACCTCGGGCGCCGGCCCCGCTGGGTCCGGCCGCTGCCGGACGACATTCTCGTCACCCTTCTGACCGCCCAGGACGGGGGCGAGGACGGCAAGGTCACCGCGAACGAGATCATCTGGGAGCTCGACTCGTCCCGGCAGATCCCGCTGTCCTTCTTCCGCTCCATGGCCGGCAGCGAGGACCCCGGACTCCGGATACGGGCCACTGGGCGGTGGGAGTCGCTCACCTCGGCGCAGCGGGCGGGGCTTCTCGACGATCCCGACCCTGCGGTCCGTGGAGCGGCGCAGGACAGGAACTGGGAGCTGGACCCGGAACGGGTGGAGGCCGAGCTGTCGTCCATGCGTCCGAGCAGCAGGCCGTTCGTGCTCGGCAGGTGCGCTCTGTCGCCCGCGCTCGTCGAGCAGTGCTTCGCGGACGACATGGTGCACCCCCTGGCCCGGAACCCCCACACCCCGGCCGACGCCGTCGCCCGGCTCGCCCGGCATCCCGAGGCGAAGGTCCGTGAGTTGGTTGCCGCCCGGCCCGACCTGGGACCGGACCTGGTGGCGGAGCTGAGGGAGGATCCGGACGAGAACGTGCGGATGCGCGCACGCCTCCACCCCTTCCCCCGCACCTGGGCCGAGTACGACGTGATCGACCTGGTCATCGGGCACGGTCCTGAATGCATCTGCCCGATCACCGAGCCGGACCCCGACCCGGCCACCGTGCCGTCACCCGACTGGTTCGCAGCCTGCGCGGTGTCCGGGGAACCGGTGCTCCGCCGGGTCGCGGCGAGCTGGTCCGGCCTGCCCGCAGAACTCGTCGGGGCACTCGCGCAGGACGACGACGAGCAGGTCCGGATCCGGCTGGCCCGCAACCACCCCTCGGCTCCGCCACACCTCCTCCTGGACGTCTTCGTCACCGGCCCGGACCACCGTGCGGACCTGCTGACGCTGCCCGGCTTCCCGCGCACCGGCCGGACCCACCTCATCGGCCACCCGGATCCCGAGGTACGCGCCCTGGCCGCAGCCGATCCCACCCTGCCCGAACCCCCGGTGGACGACGCCGACGAGGCGGTGCGCCGGGCCGCCGCCGCCAACCCGAGCCTGACACCGGAGGCCCTGGAGGCCCTCCTCGCCAACCCCCGCACCGCAGAAGGCGCCGCGGCCAACCCATCCCTCCCCGTACCCCGTATGCACGCACTCCTCGACCGCTGCCTCAACGGACCCGTCACCCCACCAACCGCGGCGGGACGCCGAGAGGCGACGCCCGCGTAGCGATCACAGGCAGGGCAACCTCTGCCCGCCATCGGCCGACGTCGACATGCCGGACAGGTGTCTCGGTTCACACACGAGGTGGTCTTTCGCGACGCGACGACGCTTCTGAGGGGCGGCGAGCAGCCGTGGGCTCCGCGCGAACGGGCCGACCGCTTCGGTGAGTTCGTTCCCCTGCTGGACGGCCTGCTCCGCGAGCCGGCCGGGATGACGTACGAGGGTGAGTTCTACGCGGCCTCCGAGGCGCGGAACCTGCCGGGGTGTGTGCAGCGGCCCCGGCTGCCGTTCGCCGTCGCCGCGACGGGGCCGCGCGGACTCATGGTTGCCGCGCGGTACGGCCAGGCCTGGGTGACCACGGGTGATCCGAAGCTGTACGAGGCGGGCAGTGCCGCCCAGTCGGTCGAGGCCTTGCGTGGTCAGTTCGCCAGGCTGGGCAAGGCCTGCACGGAGACCGGCCGGAACGTGGACGAGATCGACAAGGTCCTGCTCACCGGCTTCACGCCGGAGTTCAACCCGGAGCTTGCCGGGGGCGGCGGCCGTCCCTTCGACTCCGTCGGCGCGTTCGTGGACTTCGCGGGGCGGTACGCGGAGCTCGGCTTCACCGAGATCGTGATCCATGCGCCCGTGCCCGCAGACGGCCCACAGTTCAGCGCGGCGGTGGCGGACGAGAGGCTCTTCGAGGAGATCGTGACGCAGGCGCCCGACCAGCTCGCGTAACAGGTAACAGGTAACAGGTAACAGGTAACAGGTAACGGGCAACAGGCCCGGTACGACGGGTGACGGGCCCGGCCGTGCGGCGGTGGGGCAGCGGTACCCGAGCCGTGGTCTCCGGCTCTCCGCTCAGCCGGGCAGGCGCAGGAACTCCGGGGGCACAGCATCGGTGAGCCAGACCCCGTTGGCGCTGACGCAGAAGGTGTGGCCGGCCAGGTGCATCGCACCGGCGTCGACGGACAGTACGACGGGCCGGCCGCGCCGGGCTCCGACGCGGGTCGCCGTCTCCCGGTCGGGCGACAGGTGGACGTGGGTGCGGTTCATCGGCCGCAGTCCGTCATTCCGGATCGAGTCCAGGAACGGGACGACCGTGCCGTGGTAGAGGTACGCCGGCGGTTCGGCGGGCGGCAGGTCCAGATCCACGTCGACGGTGTGGCCCTGGCTCGCCCGGATGCGGTCTCCCTCGACGGCGAAGCGCTGCTTGTCGTTGGAGGCGACGACATGGTCGAGTTCGGAGCGGGTGAGCGGGAAGTGGTGACGGGCAGCGGCGCGGAGCAGTTCGTCGATCGTCACCCAGCCATGGGCATCGAGCTGGAGGCCGATCCGTTCCGGCTGATGCCGCAGATGTTTTGAGAGGTACTTGGACACCTTGACGGTGCGTCTTTCATCCATCCGTTCAGAGTGCCCGGGGCATCGGTCCCGGCGCATCCGGATTTTGCCCGGAATTCACAGCAGCAATTTTTGTCCACAGGTTTGATCCACAGCCAACTCGGGTTATCCACAGGTAATTTGACGTCTCTGTGGACAAGTGGCTTGTGATTTACCCCATTTGGTCAATTTGATCTGCATTTGCATGAGATGAGGCAAGTACATCTAATGTCCTTGCCTGTACCTCGCGTTCAGCGGCCGCCGCAATGAACGCTGAGGCGCCCTCCCGGCCAACCAGTCGCTCCACAGCCGTGATTGTGGTGGGCGGCAGGGCGACCACGACCGGAGTCGTCGCGTGAGCGCCCGACGTGAAGGGTTCCTCCGTCGTCAGGTGGTGCTCCAGGTGCCGGGTCGCGAACGTCCGCATTGCACGGGCAAGTTCGGCATCCACCGTCTGCTGGGCGAGCGGCCGGAGCCTGCGCACCATCGAGGCCGCTTCGGACGCGTCCGCGTCCGTCGGCGGCCGGTGGCCGAGATAGCGGGCGAAGACATGCTCGGTGGTGAACTCCAGGAAACGGGAGGCTATCTGCTCGACCTGGCCCCGAAGCTCCCGCAGATGACCGGAGATTGCGCTGAGCGGCACACCGGCCGCGTACAACTCCACCGCGACCGCCAACTCCTGGGGACTCGGTACCAGGAACTCGTCGTTCCTTCCGGGGATCCGTTCGAGTACGCCGAGGTCCACGGCTTCGGTGACCGCCTGCTCGTCGGGGACGCCCCCGAACTTCACGTTCAGCTCGGCCCGGGTGATCCGGTCGGCGCGCTCGTCGGTCCACGGTCCGTGCACCTCGGCGACGAGTCCGAGCACCCCGCCGAGACCACGGCCCGTGTCCCATGCCTCCAGCAACTCCTTGATGCTGGCGAGGGTGTAGCCCCGGTCGAGCAGGTCGGCGATCTGCCGGAGCCGCGCGAGATGGGTGTCCCGGTACACATTGGCCCGGCCCCGCCGCTCCGGGGTCGGCAGCAGACCGCGGTCCTGGTAGGCCCGGATCGTGCGGACCGTGGCACCGCTGGCATGCGCCAGGTCCTCGATCCGGTACTCCGCTACCGCCCGTCCGGCCGCCGGCGACGGCCCGGTACCGGTCACAGCGGCGGCTTCAGCCGGGCGATCCCGCGCAGCGCGCCGGGACTGAGCCGGGACAGGAACCGGGCGGCATGCGACTCCGGTGTCACCGGGACGACGGCCTGGTTGCGGACGACAGCCCGCAGGATCGCCTCGGCGACCTTCTCCGGCGGGTAGTTGCGGACTCCGTACAGCTTGGCCGTCCGTTTCCGCAGCCGGCTCTCCTCAGCCGCGTCGGTCCCGGCGAAGTGCGCCGTCGCAGTGATGTTCGTGTTGACGATGCCGGGGCAGATCGCGCTGACCCCGATCGACTTCTCGGCGAGCTCGGCGCGCAGGCATTCGCTGAGCATCAACACGGCAGCCTTCGACGTGCTGTACGCGGGCAGCGCGCGGGACGGCTGATAGGCCGCAGCAGAGGCGGTGTTGACGATGTGGCCGCCCTGACCTCGCTCGGCCATCTGCTTGCCGAAGAGCCGGCAGCCGTGGATGACGCCCCAGAGATTGACGTCCAGGACGTTCTTCCAGTCCTCACCGGTCGTCTCCAGGAACGAGCCGGACAGTCCGATCCCGGCGTTGTTGACCAGCACGTCCACGATGCCGTACTCGGCGGCGACTTTCTCGGCGAGCTTCTCCATGGCCTGTTCGTCACTGACGTCGACCGTTTCGCTCCAGGCGGCCGGGGCGCCGATCAGCCGGGCCAGCTCCGCAGTCCTGGCAGCACCTTCCGCGTCCCGGTCCACGACCACCACACGGGCACCCGCCTCGGCGAAGGCGAAAGCCGTGGCGCGGCCGATACCGCCGGCCGCACCGGTCACCAGGACGAGCTGACCGCCGAACCGGTCCGCGTACGCACCCTGCGGCGCGGTGTCCCGCACGGGTACGCCGGCCTGCAGAGCCGACTCGTTGGCGGTGGCGAACTCGTTGATCCAGGAGGCCAGCTGATCCGGCCTGGTGCGTGGCACCCAGTGCTTGGCCGGCAGTGTGCGGCGGGTCAACCGGGGAACCCACGACTCGAGTTCGTCGTAGAGCTGCTCCGACAGGAAGATGTCACCGGTCGGTGTGATCAGCTGGACCGGCACATGGGCGTAGGCGTCCGTGCGTGGCCTGCGCAGCCGGGCCCGGACATTGTCGCGGTAGAGCCAGGCCCCGTGCGCCGCGTCGTCGGGCAGGGACGCCGTCGGGTAGTCACCCGGCGGTACCTTCTCCAGCCGCTCCAGGATCCCGGGCCACCGCCTGCCGAGCGGGCCTCGCCAGGCGAGCTCCGGCAGCAGCGGCGTATGGAGCATGTACACATACCAGGACTTGGCGCCCTGGCCGAGCAGCTGGCCGATCCGGCGCGGGGTGGGTCGGGCCATCCGCCGCTTGATCCAGTGCCCGAAGTGGTCGAGGGAAGGGCCGGACATCGAGGTGAAGGAGGCGATCCGGCCCTCGGTGCGGCTGACCGTCGCGAACTCCCAGGCCTGGACGGAGCCCCAGTCGTGCCCGACCACATGCACCGGCCGGTCCGGGCTCACCGCGTGGGCAACGGCCAGGAAGTCATCGGTCAGCTTCTCCAGGGTGAAGCCGCCACGCAGCGGGAGGGGGGCCGTCGAACTGCCGTGACCCCGCACGTCGTACAGCACGACATGCCAGTCATCGGCCAGCTGCCGGGCGACCTGCGTCCAGACCTCCTTGCTGTCCGGGTAGCCGTGCACCAGCACGATCGTCGGACGCGTCGCCTCACCCAGCTCGACGACGCACAGCTCGATACCGCCCGTGGCCACCCGGCGCTCGCGCGCCCCCGGCAGATCCCGCAGACTCATGCCGCCACCCTCTCCTCGGCCCAGCGCCGCACATGCGGCAGATCGTCGTCCAGCCAGAAGGCGCTCTGTCCGGGGTCCCGTGAGTCGGTGACGACCAGGATCTCCTCGAACTTCGCGCCGGTACCCCGGAATCCGAGGTGGGGTTCGACCGCCCACAGGCCGGGCTGCGGGGGATGGTCGGAGAAACGGTACGGACTCCAGAGCGGCGACCAGCCGTCCCGGTGCCCATGGACGGCGTCGCTCAGCAGGCCCTTGAGCGACTGGGTGCCGAACCCGAACACCTCGGGTGACCAACGCCGTTCGGCCACGCGGTCGACCTTGTGGGCGATGACGCCGAAGGGATACGCGCGGTGCCGGTTGGCGTAACCCTGCCTGGTCATCAGGTGCTCGACATCCTCGTAGATCTCACGCAGCGGCCGCCGCTCACGCACCTCGCGCAGGATCAGCTCGCGATGGGACTCCAGGTCGGCGAGCAGCCGGTCCTGCAGCGGATTCAGTCCGAGGCAGCCGGAGTATCCGACGTCCGCGGTGAATCCCTTGTACACAGGGGCCATGTCGAGGATGAACGGCATGCCCGGCTCCAGCTGCCGGTTGGTCGGGAAGAACTGCAGCGGCACCTTGAAACCCGTGAAGGCCGTGCGGTCCCCGAACCAGGCGAAGGGGAGATGGAACCAGTCCCGAACCCCGCGCTCGCGCAGCCACTCGCGCTGCATCCGGGCCGCCTCCCGCTCGGTCACCCCCGGCTTCAGCCGGGCGGCGACCGCTTCCGCGCAGGCGTACGCGAGACGCTGGACGTCTCTGAACCCCCGCAGCTCCTGGGCCCGTTCGTCGTTCACTCGCGAGGCCATGCCACCGTCCGTTCCCTGCCGTGTGCGGTACGTGCCCGTAACGTGACACTGATGAATGTGACAATGTCCGGCGGCTGCGTCAAGAGGTGTGCCGGGCCTGTGGAAAAGTCCCCGGCCGGGCCCGTGGACAGCCCGGCCCGGCGACCCGGCCCCGTGCCCGGCCTCCTCCTTCGTGGGGTCCCCCTACGGGTCCGTACATCTGGAGTCTGACGAGAATCCAGCCGCCAGGTCTGACGACCGGTGTGGCCCGCGCCACTACCGTCGATGACGTGACAGTCATTGCGACCGAAAGCCTGAGCAAGCGGTTCCCACGGGTGACCGCTCTTGACCGGCTCTCCTTGGACATCGGCCCCGGTGTGACCGGACTGGTGGGCGCCAACGGAGCCGGCAAGTCCACATTGATCAAGATCCTGCTGGGTCTGTCTCCCGCCACCGAGGGACGGGCTGCGGTGCTCGGGCTCGATGTCTCGACCAGCGGCGCCGCCATCCGGGAACGGGTCGGCTACATGCCCGAGCACGACTGCCTGCCACCCGATGTCTCGGCCACCGAGTTCGTCGTCCACATGGCACGGATGTCCGGGCTGCCGCCCACCGCGGCACGCGAACGCACCGCGGACACCCTGCGCCACGTCGGCCTGTACGAGGAGCGCTACCGGCCCATCGGCGGTTACTCGACCGGTATGAAACAGCGGGTGAAGCTGGCCCAGGCGCTGGTCCACGACCCGCAGCTGGTCCTTCTCGACGAACCGACCAACGGCCTGGACCCGGTCGGCCGCGACGAGATGCTCGGCCTGATCCGGCGGGTGCACACCGACTTCGGCATCTCCGTCCTGGTCACCTCGCACCTCCTGGGCGAGCTGGAACGCACCTGCGACCACGTCGTCGTCATCGACGGCGGAGCGCTCCTGCGCTCCAGCTCCACCAGCGACTTCACGCAGACCACCACGACCCTCGCGGTCGAGGTCACCGACAGCGACACGCACCCCGACGGAACCGACGCCCTGCGCCGGTCCCTGACCGGGACCGGGGTCAAGCTGGTGGGCCTCAACGGCCTGGACGCGGAGGGGCTGCCGGGTGCGGGCCACATCCTGCTGATCGAGGCGACCGGCGAGGAGACCTACGACATCGTCCGCGACAGCGTCGCCGGCCTCGGCCTCGGCCTCGTCCGGATGGAACAGCGCCGCCACCACATCGCCGAGGTCTTCCGTACCGAAGAGGCACCGACGGCGCAGGCCGCGGCGCAGCACGCGTCCGTGGTCGCCGGGGCCGTACAGCAGAAGGGGAGCGGTAGCGATGAGCACTGAGACCGGCGCCGCCACCGGGAGCGAGACCTCCCGGATCCACAACATCGGCTACCGCGCCTACGACGGCCCGCACCTCGGCCGCGCCTACGCACGCCGCTCGCTCTACTCGCAGTCCCTGCGCGGCACCTTCGGGCTCGGCCGGTCGGCCAAGTCCAAGGTGCTCCCCATGCTGCTCTTCGGCGTGATGTGCCTGGTCGCGGCGATCATCGTGGCGGTGGCCATCAAGATCCCCGACTCGACGAAGCTGCCGGTCAAGTACACCTCCTACGCGATCTTCCTCCAGGCGGTCATCGGA
Organism: Streptomyces sp. NPDC058221; assembly: GCF_042882365.1. Taxonomy (NCBI): domain Bacteria; kingdom Bacillati; phylum Actinomycetota; class Actinomycetes; order Kitasatosporales; family Streptomycetaceae; genus Streptomyces; species Streptomyces sp. NPDC058221. The sequence continues at coordinate 29,939 of NZ_JBHVWF010000001.1, forward strand.
CTGTTCCTGGCCTCGCAGGCACCGCAGTCGGTCTCCAGGGACCTTCGTTTCAAGAGCGTGCCGCTGTACTTCTCCCGGCCGATCGAACGGGGTGACTACGTCATCGCCAAGTTCGCCGCCATGGCCTCCGCACTCTTCATCCTCACCGGAACGCCGCTCGTTGTCCTCTACGTGGGCGCCCTGCTGGCGAAGTTCGACTTCGGCGACCAGACCACGTGGTTCGCCCAGGGGATGGTCTCGGTGGCGCTGCTCTCCGTGCTCTTCTCGGGTCTCGGCCTCGTGATGGCCGCGCTCACCCCGCGCCGGGGCTTCGGTGTCGCCGCGGTGATCGCCGTGCTCACCATCTCGTACGGCGCCGTCTCCACCCTCCAGGGCATCGCCTGGACGACGGGGTCCGGCGGAGCCGTCCCGTGGCTGGGGCTCTTCTCGCCGATCACGCTGATCGACGGGGTACAGACCGCCTTCCTCGGAGCCACCTCCGCCTTCCCCGGAGGGGAAGGCCCGGGAGCCGGTGCCGGAGTGGTCTATCTGATCGTTGTCCTCGCACTCATCGCCGGCTCGTACGCCGTACTGATGCGCCGCTACCGGAGGGTCGGGCTGTGACCACCATCGAGATCGACCACACCTCCCGCTGGTTCGGCAATGTGGTCGCCGTCAACGACGTGAGCATGACCATCGGTCCGGGTGTCACCGGACTGCTGGGCCCCAACGGTGCGGGCAAGTCCACGCTGATCAACATGATGGCCGGATTCCTCGCTCCGTCGACGGGCACGGTCACGCTCGACGGCACGACGATCTGGCGCAACGAGGCCGTCTACCGGCAGATCGGCATCGTGCCCGAGCGGGAGGGCATGTACGACTTCCTGACCGGCCGCGAGTTCGTGGTGGCCAACGCGGAACTGCACGGCCTGGGCGACGCCCAGGCGGCGGCCGCGCTGTCCACGGTCCAGATGGAGTACGCGCAGGACCGCAAGATCTCCACGTACAGCAAGGGTATGCGCCAGCGCGTGAAGATGGCTTCCGCGCTGGTCCACGACCCGTCGGTGCTGCTGCTGGACGAGCCGTTCAACGGGATGGACCCGCGCCAGCGGATGCAGTTGATGGAACTGCTGCGACAGATGGGAGCGGAGGGCCGCACGGTGCTCTTCTCCTCCCACATCCTCGAAGAAGTCGAGCAACTCGCCTCGCACATCGAGGTGATCGTGGCCGGACGGCACGCCGCGTCTGGTGACTTCCGGAAGATCCGCCGGCTGATGACGGACCGCCCGCACCGCTATCTCGTACGGTCCAGCGACGACCGCGCACTCGCTGCCGCGCTCATCGCCGACCCGTCGACAGCCGGGATCGAAGTGGACCTGAGCGAACAGGCCCTGCGCGTCCAGGCGGTCGACTTCGGACGCTTCACCACGCTGCTGCCGAAGGTGGCACGCGAACAGGGCATCCGGCTGCTGACCGTTTCGCCGTCCGACGAATCCCTCGAATCGGTCTTTTCCTATCTCGTAGCGGCCTGAGTAGTGGCCTGAAAGGAGCTGTGAAGCGTCATGTACGACCCCACAGTCGCCCGGCTCACCTACCGGGCCCTGCTCGGCCGGCGCCGGGCCGCCATCCTCTTCATCCTGCCCGCACTGCTGGTGATCATCGCGGTGGCGGTACGGATGTTCGCCGGGGCCGATGACCAGGTCGCCTCGGATGTGCTGGGAGGCTTCGCCATCGCCACCATGGTGCCGCTGATCGGTGTGATCGCCGGAACGGGCGCCATCGGGCCGGAGATCGACGACGGCTCGATCGTCTATCTGCTGGCCAAGCCGGTGACGCGCCCGACGATCATCTTCACCAAGCTGATCGTGGCCATCGCTGTGACGATGGTGTTCTCGGCGGTGCCGACCCTGATCGCCGGACTGATCCTCAACGGCAACGGGCAGCAGATCGCGGTGGCCTACACGATCGCCGCCCTCGTCGCCTCGATCGCCTACAGCGCACTGTTCCTGCTGCTGGGTACGGTCAGCCGGCACGCCGTGGTCCTCGGCCTCGTCTACGCGCTGGTGTGGGAGGCCCTCTTCGGCAGCCTGGTCTCCGGTGCGCGCACGCTCAGCGTCCAGCAGTGGTCCCTCGCGCTGGCCGAGAAGGTCGGCGGGGGCGGGGCGATCAGCTCCGATGTGGGACTGCCGCTCGCGTCGGTCCTGCTGATAGTGGTCACCGTGGCGGCGACCTGGTACGCGGGCCAGAAGCTGCGGACCCTGAAGCTCGCCGGCGAGGAGTGAGCACGGGCATCCTGTGAGGCGAGAGCCCCCGTCCGTCGCCGGAGGGGGGCTCTCGCCTTTTGCATATCGGACAATCTGACGCGTAACTGTCCGTTTATCGGGTCGTTGTCCAGGGGGCGTGGAGGCAACTGGAATCTGAGGCGTCGTAGCTTTCGTGAAATTCGGGAGAGCCGATGCGGCGAGGAAACACCCGCCCGTCGGTCATTGAGTGAGTGGCAACCGTGAGCGTCCTCCGCCCCTGAAGCCCGGGGAGAGGGCTGCCTGTCCACCTGGTCCGTCCACCTGGTCTGTCCAGCACCGGATTTCACGATCGGAAGGCATGCTCATGCCCACGGAAGTCGCGCTGCTCGAATCGCGCGCTCTGCGCGTCGAACAGATGGGGCGCGTCGACGCCCTCGACAAGGTGAAGAGCCTTGTCATGCTCCCTGATGGGATTCACGTCCGCACCGAGGATGTGGCCCGTTACTTCGAAGTATCCACAGAGGTCGTCAAGAAGGTGACCCAGCGCCATCGCGCGGAGATGGAGGAGAACGGCCTGAGGCTGCTGCGTGGCTCTGACCTGCGCACTTTTAATAGGGACATGGTGTCCCTATTGGACGCCGGGCAGGGTGAAAGTTATCCACAGGCGCACGCTCAGCTCACGCTCTACACCCGCAGGACCGTCCTCAACGTCGCGATGCTTCTTCGCGACAGCGACATCGCCCGCTGCGTCCGTACGTACCTCCTGGACGCCGAGCAGGACCTGCGGGCGGGATACGCCTCGCTCGAACACCGCGTCACCCGGGTCGAAAGCTGCCTGGCCGGAGTCGGCACCGCCCTGCAGGAGCTGGGGCCGGTCCTCAACCGGATGTCGCTCAGGCTCGACAGCCTCGACCGGAGGCTGGAGCGCACGCACCAGGTGGTCGGCGCCGTGAGCGTGCGGCTGGGCGGAGTGTCCGAGGACGTCGTCCGGCTGGACGGGCGGATGGACGAGCTCGCGCGCAACCTGAAGGACCTGAGCCGCCGCAACAGGAACCGCCGAGGCGTCCTGGAGTCCTGAAGCCTTGATGTCCGGTGCCACCGGCCGCCCGCCACCCTTAAATGAGTGGCACCGGACATCGGGTGCGCGGCACAGTAGGTGGCACGGCACCCGCCGGGAACGACGCCACAGACCGGGAGAGGAGCGCGGCGATGACCGAGAGTCCGAGTCCGTCGAGCTCCCGGCACGGCGTGCCCGAGCGGGCACCGGAGTAGTCAGCGACTGCACCGACGAGCCGCTTCGAGCAGCACGCCGGGGCGGCCGTCCCTGCGCATCGCGCGCGGCCGCCCTCCCGGAGGATTGGCCGAGTGGTAAGGCAGCGGCTTGCTAAGCCGTCGTCGGGGCCGAAAACCCCGCGCGCGTTCGATCCGCGCATCCTCCGCCTCAGGCACCCCGCCGCAGCCGTGCAGCCCCCGTCGCGGGCATCAGGCGCAGCCCCCGACGTCAGGCCGCAGGCATCAGGGCTTCTGGAGCAGCTGCTCCAGGACCACGGCGATCCCGTCGTCCTCGTTCGACGCGGTGATCTCGTGTGCCACGGCCTTCAGATCCTCGTGCGCGTTGGCCATCGCCACACCGTGCTGCGACCAGGCGAACATCGGGATGTCGTTCGGCATGTCACCAAAGGCGATCGTGTCCGCCGCCTTCACTCCCAGCCGGCGGGCGGCCAGCGAGAGGCCGGTGGCCTTGCTGAGTCCCAGCGGAAGGATCTCCACGACCCCCGGGCCGGCCATGACCACGTCGACCAGATTGCCGACCGCCGCTCGTGCGGCCTTCGCAAGGGCGTCGTCGTCCAGATCCGGGTGCTGTATGTAGACCTTGTTCAGCGGGGCCGCCCACATTTCGGCGGGGTCCTGCACGAAGAGAGCCGGCAGCGGCCCCTCCTGCACGCGGTAGCCCGGACCGACCAGCACCTCGCCGTCCAGCCCGTCACGGCTGGCGGCCAGCGCCAGTGGGCCGACCTCCGCCTCGACCTTGGAGAGCGCCAGACCGGCGAGCTGCCGGTCCAGCGTCAGCGAGGTCAGCAGTTTGCGCTCGCCGGCGTGGTAGACCTGCGCGCCCTGGCCGCAGACCGCGAGGCCCTCGTAGCCCAGGTCGTCCAGGATGTGCCGGGTCCACGGGACGGCGCGGCCGGTGACGATGATGTGCGCCGCACCGGCCGCGGTGACGGCGGCCAGTGCCTCGCGCGTGCGCCCGGAGACCGTGTCGTCGTCACGCAGCAGCGTGCCGTCGAGGTCGGTCGCGACGAGCTTGTAGGGAAAGGTCACTTGGCGACCGGCTCCAGGACCTCGCGCCCGCCGAGGTACGGGCGGAGCACCTCGGGCACCCTCACCGAACCGTCGGCCAGCTGGTGGTTCTCCAGGATCGCCACGATGGTGCGCGGTACGGCGCACAGCGTGCCGTTCAGCGTGGACAGCGGCTGGAGCACCTTCTTGCCGTCACGGGTGTCACGCATCCGTACGGACAGCCGGCGTGCCTGGAAACCGTCGCAGTTGGACGCGGACGTCAGCTCGCGGTACTTGCCCTGCGTCGGGATCCAGGCCTCGCAGTCGAACTTCCTGGAGGCCGAGGACCCCAGGTCGCCGGTGGCGACATCGATCACCTGGAAGGGCAGCCCGAGAGCGGTGAGCCACTGCTTCTCCCAGTCCAGCAGGCGCTGGTGCTCGGCCTGGGCGTCAGCCGGGTCGACGTACGAGAACATCTCGACCTTGTTGAACTGGTGGACCCGGAAGATGCCACGGGTGTCCTTGCCGTACGTACCGGCCTCACGGCGGAAGCACGGCGAGAAGCCGGCGTAGCGCAGCGGCAGCTTGTCCGCATCGATGATCTCGTCCATGTGGTACGCCGCGAGCGGTACCTCGGAGGTGCCGACCAGGTAGTGGTCGTCCTTCTCCAGGTGGTACACGTTCTCCGCGGCCTGGCCGAGGAATCCGGTGCCCTCCATGGCGCGCGGGCGGACCAGCGCCGGGGTGAGCATCGGGATGAAGCCGGCCTCGGTGGCCTGGGCGATCGCCGCGTTGACGAGGGCGAGCTCCAGCAGCGCGCCGACGCCCGTCATGTAGTAGAAGCGCGAGCCGGACACCTTCGCGCCGCGCTCCACGTCGATCGCGCCGAGCGCCTCGCCGAGCTCCAGGTGGTCCTTGGGCTCGAAGCCCTCGGCACCGAAGTCGCGGATGGTGCCGTGCGTCTCCAGGACGACGAAGTCCTCCTCGCCGCCGACCGGCACGTCCTCGTGGACGATGTTGCCGAGCAGCAGCAGCAGGCTCCTGGTCTCTTCGTCGGCCTCGCCCTGTGCCGCGTCGGCCGCCTTGACGTCGACCTTGAGCTGCTCGGCCTTCTTCAGGAGTTCGGCGCGCTCTTCCGGAGAGGCCTTGGGGATGAGCTTGCCGAGCGATTTCTGCTCGGAACGGAGTTCGTCGAACCGAACCCCGGACGACCTGCGCCGCTCGTCGGCGGAGAGAAGGGCGTCGACGAGCGCGACGTCCTCTCCACGGGCGCGCTGAGAGGCGCGAACACGGTCGGGGTCCTCACGAAGCAGGCGAAGGTCAATCACCCCTCCAGGCTACCGGTGTCGGCTTCCGCAGCTCGAACCGATATTGCCAAGCGTGTCACTTTGCCCGAATTGCCGGTATTGGTAATGCTGGGCGGGAATCCCGGCAGACGCCTGGGCGGCATCGTCAATAAAGAGGCTCTATTCCCCTAAATGGGGCAGAAGGGTTCATGACTCTTGACGCACCGCCCTTGTCTGGAAGGGGAGTTGGCCGGCGCTTGTCCACAGGGGTGGGTGGTTGGGAAAAGTTATCCACAGGCTGTGAGGAAGATCTGTGGACGCAGAGAAGATCATTCCGAAAGCGGCGTGAAGGGTCATGGATTCCCGCCTCAAACCCGCTCTGGACGCTCGTTCGGGTGGGAATTCCTCGCCCTAAAGAGTTGATCAATGGAATTGGGGTGACACCGGGCGTCCTGCTGGTCTGTGGATGGGTCTGGGTGGACTGAGGAGATTTGTCGACCATGTCGCGTTGTGGTGTCGACTTGTCCCCAGGTCGAGTCGCGTGCCTGTGGATAACTTTTCCATTGATGACAATCCGCTGATCGCACCGGAACCGTGGGTGTGCGGAAGGACAGACGCACCGGTGCCTGAAGGCTGGAGGGCCCCCGACAGGCTGCGACTGTCAGGCCCGCCCGTCCTGGTTACGGGCCAGCCAGTCGGAGGCCACGGTGAACTCGGCATCCGATGTGCCGGCACGCAGCGGGCGTACGTCCGCCGGCGTCACACCGGCCCGCGGATAGGAGCCGAGGAAGCGGACGTTCGGGCAGATCCGCTTCAGCCCCATCAGCGCCTCGCCCACCCGGCGGTCGGAGATATGCCCCTCGGCGTCCACCGCGAAGCAGTAGTTCCCGATGCCCGCGCCCGTCGGCCGGGACTGGATCAGCATCAGGTTCACCCCGCGCACCGCGAACTCCTGGAGCAGTTCGAGCAGCGCACCGGGATGGTCCTCACCCAGCCAGATGACCACCGAGGTCTTGTCCGCACCGGTCGGCGCCGCAGGCCGAGCAGGGCGGCCCACCAGAACGAAACGGGTCTGGGCGTTCTCCGCGTCATGGATCTCGGTCACCAGTGGTTCGAGCCCGTAGGTCGCCGCGGCGAACTCACCGGCGAACGCGGCGTCGTAGCGCCCCTCCTGCACCAGCCGGGCACCGTCCGCGTTGGACGCCGCCGACTCCCATACGGCCTGCGGGAGATGGGCGGCCATCCAGTTGCGCACCTGCGGCTGTGCGGCCGGGTGCGCGGTGACGGTCTTGACGTCGGACAGCTTGGTGCCGGGGCGCACGAGCAGCGCGAAGGTGATGGAGAGCAGCACCTCGCGGTAGATCATCAGCGGTTCACCGCTGGTCAGCTGGTCGAGAGTGGTGGTGATGCCGCCCTCGACGGAGTTCTCGATCGGTACGAGTGCCGCGGCGGCCGTCCCGTTGCGCACCGCGTCCAGGGCCGCCGGCACGGAGACCATCGGGACAAGCTCGCGGGTGGCGGCTTCCGGGAGCGTACGGAGGGCGACCTCGGTGAAGGTGCCCTCGGGGCCGAGATAGGCGTAGCGCGTGGCGGACATACCGTCACCCTAATGCGCCGTAATGGCTTCAGGGTTCCCACAGCAATGTGCCGTATCGACTCAGGACTCCAGCAACCGCTGCCCCACGTACTCCCCCTCCGCCGCACCTCCCGGCACCGCGAAGAGGCCGCTCGCCTCGTGGCGGAGAAACGGTGAGAGGGCGTCGCCCCGGTCGAGTTTGCGCTGCACCGGCACGAAGCCCCGCAGCGGATCCGCCTGCCAGCAGATGAACAGCAGCCCGGCGTCCGGGGTGCCGTCCGTGGCGATGCCGTCGTGGTACGAGAACGGCCGGCGGAGCATGGCCGCTCCGCTGTTGCGCTCGGGCGAGGAGATCCGGGCGTGGGCGTTGTCGGGGATCAGGAGTTTCCCGTCGGGCCCTGCCTTGTCGAGGTCCATCTCGGTGTTCTCGGTACCGCCGCTCAGCGGGGCACCGTCCGCCTTGCGTCTGCCGATGACCTGTTCCTGCCGCGCCACCGGGAGCTTCTCCCAGTCGTCGAGCAGCATCCTGATCCGGCGGACGACCGCGTACGAGCCGCCGGCCAGCCATGCGTACGCCGCGTCGCCGGTGCCGGACGGAACGAAGATGCGCTGGTCGAAGTCGCTGTCGGCGGGCTTCGGGTTGCCCGTGCCGTCGATCTGGCCCATCAGATTGCGGGCGGTCATCGGCTTTGCGGTGGCTCCGGGCGTGCGGTTGAAGCCGTTCATCTGCCAGCGCACACCGGCCGTCGAAGCGGCCTCCTTCTGTACGGCTCGCAGCGCGTGGAACGCGACGAGGGAGTCGTCGGCGCCGATCTGCACCCAGAGGTCGCCGTTGGAGCGGGCGCTGTCGAGATGGTCGGCGGAGAAGGGCGGCAGGGGGTCGAGGCCGGGCGGCCGGTGAGCGACCAGGCCCGTGCGTTCGAAGAAGGTGGCGCCGAAACCGAAGGTGACGGTCAGCGAGGACGGCCCGGCATCCAGGGCGATACCGGTGTCGTGCCCCGTACCGTCCGCTGCGCCGCCGGCGGTGGGGGCGCCGGCCATCAGCCGCCGCGCGACGGCCGACCAGCGTCGCATCAGGGCGGCCGCCTCCTTCCGCCCGGCACCGGGGGCCAGGTCGAAGGCGATGAGATGGCCGCTCGCCTGAAGCGGGGTGGTGATCCCCGGTTGATGTTTCCCGTGAAACATCACCTCGGTCGAGCCGACGGAGGTGAGCGCGGTCGGAGCTTCGTCCCGCGTCGCGGCATAGCCGGTCGCACCGCCGGCTGCGCCGAGCACCAGTCCGGTGGCCCCGGCCGCGCCCGCGGTGCCGAGCAGCCGCCGCCGGGAGAGGGTGCCGCCGGTTCCTGAACTGTCGGCGCTGCGTCCGGTGTTCTTGCTGTTTGTGCTCACGTTCCTGCTCAGCCGATCTTTACGTTCTTGTCGACCGTCGTCTGGTCGATGTCCGACGTTCGCACGGTCGCCGCGACGTTCCAGTTGCCGGCCATCGGGATCTGGACGCCGCTGGATGTCCAGTGCCCCTCGGTCAGCCGGACCGGGACCACCGGAAGCGGACCGATGTCCTTGGATTTCAGGGTGAGGGCGAGTTTCACCTCGGGGACGTCCATGGCCTTCCCGTTGCTGTCCTCGATCCAGACGTGGAGCACATTGGCTCCGGTACGGCCGGGGTCGATGTCCATCCGGAGCGTGCCCTTGCCGTTCTTGCCGCCGGTGTCGAACGGGAGGGTGACGTTGACGGGACCGCTCGCGGCGGGCGCGGCAGCCGCCGTCGACGCGCGGCCCGCCTCCTCCTCCGTCCGGCCGGGCTCGGTCGAGGTCAGGATGGTGGTCACCGCCAGCAGGACCACCGCGACGCCGACTTCGGCCAGCACCGAGCGGCGGAGGCCGGAGCGGTCGGGGTCGGCGTCACGGACCCGCCTCTTCTCGGCGGTCGCCACGGCAGCCTTCTGGCGGGCGAGCTGGGTGGCCCGCGCAGGGTCGGCCGGGGATGTCACCGAGTCCGGATCGGACCGGGGCCCGGACTCGGTGGCATCCTCGCCGCCCGCTGAATCGTCTACGGGTGCCTCGGCGTCCGGTTCGGCCTTCGCCTCCGCTCCGGCCGGCGGGGCCGCAGCAGCGCCCCCGCCGACCGCCAGCCGTGCCGTCCACCTGCGGGAGATCGACGCGACCCCGACGAGGACCGCGACGAGCCCGACCTTCACGAGCAGCAGCTGCCCGTACCCGGTGCCGGTCAGCGCGGACCAGGAGCCGAGCTGACGCCAGGACTGGTAGATCCCGGTGGCGGCGAGCACGACGACACTGACGAAAGCGATCCGGGAGAAGCGTCGTACCGCGGCGGCGGTGACATCGGGTGTGCGGTACAGCGCGACCAGCAGGGCTGTGAGTCCGCCCAGCCAGGCCGCCACCGCCAGCAGGTGGAGCACGTCGACCGGCATCGCGATCCCCGGCTGGATGCCGGTCGACGCGTGTTCGGCGAGCGCCCAGGTCCCGGCGATCCCGGCGGCGATGACCGCGCCGCCGATGGCGAGGCCGAAGGTGAGGTCCTTCTTCTCGCGTTCGTCCTCGCGCTTCGCGTACGCCCCGAACAGCACGGCGATGAACAGCGCACTGGCACCGAGCAGCAGCAGCCGCGAGACGAGTGCGGCGCCGGGCTTGGTGTCGAGGACCGTCTTCAGCCCGTCGAGGTCGAAGGCGTCCGCGAGCTTCCCGGAACCGGTGTAGGGGTTGCGCAGCAGCAGCATGGCCAGCGTGGCGGCGGTGATGGTCATCCAGCCGCGCACCACGAGGCGCTGCAGCGGGCGCGCGCCCGCCCCGCGCTGCCAGCAGGCCAGCACGAAGGCGGCGCCGCCCGCCAGCACGATGAATCCGGCGTACGCGGCGTAGCGCGCGATGCCGTAGAGCGTGCCGACGAGACCGCCCCCGGCCTCGCTGTCCGGGAGGGCGACGCTGGTCTTGGAGGGGGCGCCGATGGAGAAGGTGAAGGCGCCGGAGACCGGATGGCTGTCGGCGGATACGGCCTGCCAGGCGACGGTGTACGTGCCGTCGGGCAGGCCGGTGTGCAGGGCGATGCCGTACTTCACGGTGGAGCCGCTGTGCAGATCGAGCGGTGCGGCCTCGGTGTCGGCGCGCTTGCCGTTGGGGTCCAGGATCCGGATGGAGCCCTTGCCCACGGCGACCTGCTCGGAGAAGGTCAAAGTGATCTGCTTGGGTGCGGTGTCGACCACCGCCCCGTCCTGCGGATCGCTCCCGGTGAGTGCGGCGTGAGCCGACGCGGGACCCGCGACCGCCAGCAGCAGACCGAACACCACGCCGACGAGAGCGGCGAGGAGTCCGGCCACGGCGAGCGGCCGGCGTATGGCGGAGACGGACGGAGGCGGCCCGAAGTGCGGGGCGGTGGCTGTCATGGTCTGTCAGTCCCTCACTGCTTCTTCGGGTTGTGGGTGGTCTCCTTCACGGGAAGGTCGACCTTGATGGGGTCGGCCTTCTCGAAGTGCAGCTCCATGGACACCTTCTCGCCCTGCCTGGGCTGCTGCTTGAGCTTCATGAACATGATGTGGTTTCCACCGCGTTCCAGGTCCAGCTCACCGCCCGCGGGAACCGAGAAGGATGTCACCATGCGCATCGCCTGGTTCTTCGTCTCGTGGATCGTGACGTCGTCCGAGAGCGGGCTGGTGACGGAGGTCAGCCGGTCGGAACTGCCGCCGCTGTTCTGCACGACGAGGAAGGCGGCCGCCATGTCGTTCACGGGCTGCGGCATGAACGCGCCGATGACCTTCAGCTCCGGCTTGCTGCTCGTGGAGGAGCACCCCGCCAGCGTCAGACCCGTGGAGAGGGCCAGGACGCCGGCGAGGGTGGTGCGGCGGTTCACGGCTTCTCCCCCTTGATGATCTTGGGGAGGTCCTTGGTGTAGTCGTCGGGCGTGGTGTCCTCGCTGTACAGCACGTAGCCCTGGTCGGTCTTCGGGGAGAACGCCATGACCTGCGAGCCGTGCATCGAGACGATCGTGCCGTCCTTCTCCTTCTTCGGTGCGTCGATCCCGATGCCGATCTGCCGGGCACCCGCCTGGATGGTCGGGAAGTCGCCGGTGAGACCGATGAAGGAGGGGTCCTGGGACTTGAGCCAGCTGCCCAGCGAGGACGGGGTGTCCCGCTCCGGGTCGGTGGTGACGAAGACGACCTGGAGCTTGTCCCGGTCGGCCTCGGGAAGGGACTTCTTGGCGACCGCGATGTTGCTCATGATGAGCGGGCAGACATCCGGGCAGTTGGTGTAGCCGAAGTAGATGAGCGTCGGCTTGCCCTTGGTCTTCTCACGCAGGTCGAACTTCTTGCCGTGGGTGTCGGTGAGGACGAGATTCGGCTTGGTGAACGGCTGGTCGAGCACCGTCGCGGCCTTGGTCTTCGCCTCCACCGAGACGTCGGCGACCGGCTTCTTGCTGTCGTTGTCGCTGCCGCCGCAGGCGGACAGGGTGAGCGCGGCCGCGGCGACGAGCGCCGCGGCCAGCACAGACTTCTTAACCATGGAGCACTGTTTCCTGATGGGTCGGTGTGGCGGGTGGGGCTTGTGAGTGGTCAGGCGGCACGCCGACGGCCGGCCAGGACGCCGAAGGCGACCCCTGCCACACCGATGACGATGCCGACGATGCCGAGAACACGGGCCGTCGTGTCACTGGAGGACGAGGACGCCGAAGCCGTCGTCTTCCCGTCCTTCGCGTGGTCCGCGGAATCGCTCTTGTCGCTGGAACCGGCGGCGGCTGCGGCGCCGTCCGCGGCGGCCGTCAGCTTGAGGACCGGAGCAGGGGTCTCGGGCTCTTCGGCGCCGGCCTTCTGCTCCTCGATCCAGCGGACGACTTCCTTGTTGTCGTACGTCTGGATGGCCTTGAACACCAGCTGGTCGGCGTCCTCGGGAAGCTGTCCGACGGAGAGCGGGAACTGCTGGAAGCGGCCGGGCTCGATCTTGCCGCCGTCCGCGGTCCAGGTGACCTTGGAGACGGCCTTGTTGATCTTCTCGCCGTGCATGTCGAGCGGCTTGGCCAGCTTGCTCGTGGTGACGTCGATCTTCCAGCCGGGGACCGCCTGCGGCTGGACGGACGCCAGCGGGTGGTCGGTCGGGAAGTTGACCTCGAGCTTGGTCGTCGCGGCGTCGTCGCGCTCGTTGGGAACCTTGAAGTTGATGACGGCGTATCCGCCCTTGGCGGCCTCGCCCTGCGGCTGGACGCTGACGTGGGCCGAGGCCGTGCCGGCGAGGACCAGCACGGTGGACGCGGCGACGCCGCCGGCGAGGGCGATGCGGGAAACGTTCATGTCAGGAATCACTCCACAAAGCACGAAGGAAGGTGCTCCGCCGCGCGGGTGCGCGGCGGCATCGCGACACCTCCTCCTCACGAGCGGCGTGGGTGCGCCGCCCCGTACCGGCACCGGCGAGGTGTCTGCGGGGCGCGCGTGCATCGCGTGGAGGGCGTCGCGTCAGGCTGCGAGAGCGAATACGGGCGGCGGCCCGCGCCTGATCACCATGTGCTGCAAGGGATCCCCGGTGGCCGGGGCGGGTGCGTCCACGGCCGTACGCAGGGTGCGCGGCCCGGTGGCCGGTCCGCCGGGGAGGCCGGCGCGCAGGGCGGACACCAGGGCGAGCGCCGCGCGCAGCGCCCGCAGCCGGGCTCCGGCCGCCACCTGCTGGGCGCCGTGCGCCGACAGCCGGGCGAGCCCGAACAGGGCGATCTCGCCGCGCCGCAGCAGCCAGCCGGTGGCCAGCGCGGCCAGCAGGTGACCGAGCAGCATGGGCAGGCTGGGGAACATTCCGGTGAGGCCGGCCGCTCCGGTGCCGGCCATGCCGCCGGAGGGGGCGGCGGCCATGTGCTGATGGGCCTGTCCGGTCACCGACGACGGGTCGATACCCGCGGTGGTGACGATGCGGTGGGCGTCGGCGGCGTTCAACTGCGCCGGCCCCGCCCCGCAGACGAGGCTTGCCGCGAACCGGATCAGCGAGTCGTCGCCGGCCGGGGCCTGTGGCGTGGCGGTGTGCGTACCGACACCGAAGAGCGTGTGCAGGGCGATCTGTCCGGCGGCCAGCGCCGCGGCGATCGACGGCAGCGAACGTTCGCGCCCGGCCAGCGGTACCGCCACCGCGAGGACCCCGAGGAACCCGGCGAGCAGGGACCAACCGGGCACCGTCGCACAGGCGGCCAGTGCGTGTCCGGCCGCGGACAACGCGACGCAGACCGCGGCGAACACCGCGGCCCTCAACAGCCGCAGACCGGCTCCGGCGCGTCCCACAGACGTAGACATGGCCGGGTCATCATCGCACTGCGCCCCCGGCCCCTGTACGGCAGGTCCGGAAGGTCGCCTTCCGACCGATTGGCTGTGCGGCGGGCTGTTGGGGACGGTTGCGGACGGGGTAGGAGACGCCTTGTGGGCCGGGCATACACAGGTGTGGCGAGCCCGGGTATCCGCCGAATGAGCGGTCTCACATCCCGTCCGTGCTTACGAACGGCACAGGGCGGCAATACGTATCGGTATGTCGAGCCGCAGCCAGGAGGCTGGAGCATGAGCATGTGGTGGTCACTCCATCTGCGGCGCGAAGCTGCGAGCGTTCCGCTCGCCCGTCGTTTCCTGCTGGGCACAATGGAGACCGCGGGGGTGGACCCGGACATCTCCTTCGATCTGTCGGTCGCGCTCAGCGAGGCCTGTGCGAACGCCGTCGAGCACGGCGGGGCCCACGGCGGCCCGGACGATGCCGGGGAGGCCTGGGAGGAGCCGTCCGGTACGGCCTGCGGGCAGTACCGGGTCACCGCGTATCTGGACGGCGAGAAATGCCGTATCGAAGTCGCCGATTCAGGACCCGGCTTCCCCGCGCGGCGCACGCTTCGCGATGCCGCACAGCAACACGACCCGTACGAGAAGCGGCCGGTCCAGGCGCAGAGGGCGGGGCATCAGCAGAAGGCCGGGCATCAGTACCCGTCGCTCGCGGCCGAGAGCGGACGCGGACTCTGTCTGATCGAGGAGCTCGCCGACCACGTCCACTTCGGCAACCGGCCGGGGCGCGGCGGTGCGGTGGTGAGCTTCGACAAGGTCCTGAAATGGCGGGAGGGCGCCCTGCTCATGGTGTCCTGAGCAGGGCGCCCTCCGGCGCGGGTGAAGGGGCGGACGGTCAGCCCTTGACCCGGGCCATCCACGCCTCGACCTCGTCGGCCTGCCGGGGCAGCTTGTCCGAGAGGTTCCGGTTGCCGTCCTCGGTGACGAGGATGTCGTCCTCGATCCGGACGCCGATGCCGCGGTACTCCTCGGGAACGGTCAGGTCGTCGGCCTGGAAGTAGAGGCCGGGCTCGACGGTGAGGCACACTCCGGGCTCCAGCGTTCCGTTGACGTACGACTCCGTCCGCGCGGCGGCGCAGTCGTGCACGTCCATGCCGAGCATGTGACCCGTGCCGTGCAGGGTCCAGCGGCGCTGCAGGCCCAGCTCCAGGACCTTGTCCACGGTCAGGTCGCCGAGCAGACCCCACTCGACGAGCTTCTCGGTGAGGACGCGTTGAGCGGCGTCGTGGAAGTCGCGGAAGCCGGCGCCGGGCTTCACCGCCGCGATGCCGGCCTCCTGAGCCTCGTAGACCGCGTCGTAGATCTTCCGCTGCAGCGGCGTGAACGTGCCGTTGATGGGAAGAGTGCGGGTCACATCGGCGGTGTAGAGGTCGTTGGTCTCCACGCCGGCGTCGAGCAGCAGCAGCTCGCCGGAGCGCACCGCGCCGTCGTTGCGTACCCAGTGCAGGGTGGTGGCGTGCGGGCCCGCGGCGCAGATCGATCCGTAGCCGATGTCGTTGCCCTCGATGCGGGCGCGCAGGAAGAACGTTCCC
Organism: Streptomyces sp. NPDC058221; assembly: GCF_042882365.1. Lineage (NCBI taxonomy): Bacteria > Bacillati > Actinomycetota > Actinomycetes > Kitasatosporales > Streptomycetaceae > Streptomyces > Streptomyces sp. NPDC058221. The sequence continues at coordinate 45,140 of NZ_JBHVWF010000001.1, forward strand.
TCGATGTAGCGCTCGCTCGTCGCCTCGGCCTTGTCGAGGACCTTCACGACGTCCTCGAAGCCGCGCGCGGTGATGTCGCAGGCCTTCGTCAGCTCGGCGATCTCGAAGGCGTCCTTGACCAGGCGGGCCTCGGAGAGGAAGACCCGAAGCTCCTCGTCGCGCTCCGCGGTGACCTTGTCGGTCAGCGCGGCCTCGATACCGGCGTCGTGGCCCCGGACGTTGCGGACCGGGCCGGTGGCCTCGGCCAGCGCGGCGGGCAGCTCCCGTACGTCCTTCGCCGGGATGCCGAGCAGCTGCTCGGCCTCGGTGAGGGAGTGGCGGCGGCCGACCCACAGCTCGCCCTGGCCGTCGAGCCAGAACTCGCCGTTCTCGCGGTTCGAGCGCGGCAGCAGGTAGACGGTCGCCTCGTGACCGCCGGCCTCGGGCTCCAGGACGAGGACGCCGTCCTCGGTCTGGTCGCCGGTGAGGTACGCGTACTCGGTGGACGCACGGAAGGCGTACTCGGTGTCATTGGCACGGGTCTTCAGCCGGCCCGCCGGAATGACCAGCCGCTCACCGGGGAAGCGCGCGGAGAGCGCGGCGCGGCGGTCGGCTGTGTGCCGGGCCTGGGCGATCGGCTCCAGCCCGTTCAGCTCGGTGTCGGCCCAGCCGGACTTCATGCTCGCGGCGAGCTCGTCGGAGACGCCCGGGTACAGGCCGTTCTTCCGCTGCTTGACCGGCTCTGCCTCTTCGGTCTCGGTCTCCGGGTTCTCCGGGGTGAGCTCCTCAGACACGATTTGTCTCTCCTTGGTACGACACTGGGCCCCCTCCATCGTACGGGCGTACGGAAGGGGGCCCAGGGCCGGAAGACCTCTTACCGGGATGGCGCGGATCGCCGGGTACGGCCCGACAGCGGTGCGGGAGCGGAACGGGGGCCGGCTCAGTCGAACCGTGCCGCCAGCAGAACCACGTCCTCGGTCTCGTCGCTCTGCCCGGGCCCGTCCGGCAGGACGGTGCGCAGTACGTGGTCGGCGACCGATCCGGCGTCGTGGCGCAGCGCCCTGGGGACGCTCGCCGCCGCCGAGTGGAGCCGCGCGAACCCCCGGTCCATGGAGTCGCCGACGCGGCGCAGCAGGCCGTCGGTGTACAGCAGCACGGTCTCACCGGGCGCCGGGGTGATCTCCACGCTCGGCGCCTCCCAGCAGGAGAGCATGCCCAAGGGAGCGGACAGGGTGGTCTCGACGAACTCGGTACGACGGTCGCCGATGATCAGCGGCGGGGTGTGCCCGGCGCCGGCCAGCACGATCTTGCGCCGGGCGGGCTCGCAGTACGCGAAGAGCGCGGTCGCGGAACGGGCCGGCTCGGTCAGCCGCAGCAGGAGTTCGAGATCGGAGAGTACGGCGACGGGGTCCTCGCCCTCCATCACCGCGTACGCCCGCAGACCGGCGCGCAGCCGCCCCATCGCGGCCAGGGCGCTCGGACCGGAACCTCCCACCGACCCGACGGCCAGGCCGAGCGCGCCTTCCGGGAGGGCCAGAGCGTCGTACCAGTCATTGCCGCCCTGCGGTGCGGAGCGATGGCGCACGGCCAGCTCCACACCGGGGACCCGGGGCAGTCGGCTGGGCAGGAGCTCCTCGGTGACGGTGGCGACATCGGTCCTGGCTCGTTCCAGCTCCAGCAGCCGGGCCAGGTGTTCGGCGGCGTAGCCGACGTACAGCCCGGCCAGGTGGCGCTGGCGCTCCAGCGGCTCGGCGGGCTCGTCGTAGAGCCAGACGACGGCGGCGAGCCGGCCGGTCCGGTCGGTGGTGATCGGCAGTGCGTAGCTGGCGGCGTAGCCGAGCCGGGCGGCGACCTCGCGTCTGCGGGGGTCCAGGCTGGTGTCGCCGAGCAGATCGGGGGTGGTCAGCGGGCCTTCCGGGTTGGGCAGACCTTCCAGGATCCGTCCGTAGGACGTGGCGCTGCGCGGCACGGTCTCGATCTGGCCGAGCTCGGCGTGGGCCAGGCCGAGGCCGATGGTGCTGACGGGGCCTCGGCGGTCGGAGGGTTCGAACGCGATCAGCCCGCGGCGGGCTCCCACCAGAGCGGCGCCGGCGTCGAGCAGTTCGTGAAGGGCGTCGTCCAGGGTGCTGGTTCCGGCCAGCCGCTCGGTGAGTTCGTGCAGCGTGGTGAGGTCGGATACCCAGCCCGCCAAGCGGTCCTGGATGAAGGCGCCGGGGGCGGCGGGCACCTCGGAGAGAGGCCCGGCAGTTTGCTCCGAAACCGGAACTGTGGGATCGATTCCAGCCACTTTCGGCAGGTGCGGGGCGCTCATGGTCGCCGGCTTTCCGACTGGTGTGTTTCGTCGAATAGCATCGCAAACCCCCATGTCATTCTGCGCCGCTATCAGTGCATCCACATGTACACGCACAAGTAAGGCGATGTCCAGCATTGTCCCCACGGGATTTGTGGTGTCCAAGTGACAACTAACTTGGCCAAAAAATGCACCCCGTGGCCGCTATTTGCGGTCGACTGGGTCTGCTCGGGCAGGGGATGCCCTCGCGGGGCAGTCCCGGGGGAGCGTCATCCCGGGCGTGCTGGGTACGTAATCGGTAGATGACCAGGAGCGGTTCCGACCGCCCCCGGAACCTGGCAGCGGGCCCGGACGTCCTCATCTGTGACGGCCACGCCCCACCCCCGAGTGGCGAGGTTGTACGCACGGACGGCAGGCGCGATACGCGCCCTGCGCCTGGCCATGATTTCGACTGGAACCGGCTCGATTCGGCTCAGCACAGCTCACGCTCGGTACCGACGACCAACCCGTACCGCAGGCTCGACGAGCATGTACACACAGTGAAGTTCCGCACACGTGATGTGACGCACGCGTGGTGTGATGTGGACCCTCGGCGTTCAACGGAAAGGAACGAGCGCTCATGCGCGAGATCCTCGGAAGGCGACGCAGGCTCCGGTTCCGGGACAGGACCGCCCAGCTCGACGCGGCCCTGACCTGTGCCACCGAGTGGCAGTGGCCCGTGCTCCCGGGAGTGGGGCTGCGTACGGCCGACAGTCGCGGAGAACGTGGCTGTGCCTGCCCGGACCCCGAGTGCGCCGTGCCCGGCGCACACCCCTTCGATCCCGGACTGCTCGCGGCGACCACCGACCCGCGGATGGTGCGCTGGTGGTGGACGAACCGGCCCGGTGCGCCGGTCGTACTGGCCACCGGCGGGCGGGCACCGTGCGCACTGAGCCTGCCGGCCGTGGCCGGTGCCGGGGCGCTGGCCGAACTCGACCGCATGGGAATGCGGCTGGGCCCCGTGGTGGCCACGCCGACCCGGTGGGCACTGCTGGTCGCCCCGTACACCCTCGAACGTCTCGGTGAACTGCTGCATGCGCAGGACTGGGTGCCCAGTTCGCTGCGGTTCCACGGCGAGGGGGGCTATCTGATCCTTCCGCCGTCGGAGACCGGCACGGGCCAGGTGCGCTGGGAGCGGGCGCCGGACCGGATCTCCCGGCTGCGGCTGAGCGGTGGAGCGCCCGTCGCGACGGCCGCCTCGCCGTGGCTGCCGGATGTGGGCGCGGTTCTGGACGCGCTGGTCGAAGCGAGCAACAGCGCCCCGGACGGCGGAAGCCGGCTCGCCTACTGACGGGTGGCCGGTGGCAGCGTCCCGATTTTTCGGCGCACCGTCACGAATTTATTCACACCGGGCATCCGGGGATCAAGAGATCTTCAGGAATGCCCGGAACAGTGTGCTGCCGTATCTTCCGGGCGGTTCGGCCGTCCTCGGCGCCCCATGCTGACTGTGCGAAATCTGCCGGTGCAAAGGCCTTGGGGGGTCGGCTTTCTGATGCACTTTCCGAAACGCGTTCGAGGAACGTTCGAGGATCTCTTCGGGTGTTGTCCAGGTGCCCGCCCGTGCATTGTTGGCTGCTTTCCGGCGGGTGCCCGAAGCGCGGCTCCGGTCCCGGCCCGCTGTCCGATGCCGACGGGCCTGCGGCTGGGGGGCGCGGCTTCGGAGTGGGACGCAGCCGGTCGAGACGTTGCGGAGCCGCACGCGGACGCTACGGAGGCGGGCTCCAATGGGGTTTCTTCCGCGCCGGGTTGAGGCTGGGCCAGGGGCGCTGCTTCCCCCCGGCCCTTGAGGGAGAAGGTGCGGCCGGAGGCGGCGCCTGAGTGTCACCGCGGGGTTCGTCCGGGGGCCTGTGGCAGCTCTCTGCGCGGCTCGTGCGCCGCCCAGTGCGCTGTGGGCGCCGTACCCGGAAATGAGGATGCCCGATCGCTGGCGACGGGGGATGCACCAGCGACCGGGCTTCTAGAACGGTAACAAGAGATCTGCCGTTCGCAAATTCGATCTCGCGTATTCGGACAGCGATTTACCTGTCAGTACGGCGAGTTGTGACGCGAGTCACCGTAGGGTCCGGGCGGTCGTCACTGTCAGCTGAGCGTCACCTGGCGGTTGGTGAGCCCGCCGCGCGCCCGCCGCTCCTCGGGGGTGAGGGGCGCGTCCGAAGCGAGCGCCGTAGCCAGCCGCTCCGCGAACACGGCGGCGGGCTTCTCGCACTCCTGTGCCCCCATCGCGCTCGGCAGATCCCACACGGGGACCATCAGGCCGTGCGCACGGAAGGAGCCGACCAGCCGGGTCCCTTCGCCGAGCGACGAGGCACCCGCCGCGTGCAGCCGGGCGAGAGCGTCGAGGAGCTGCTCCTCGGGGTGCGGCATGACCCACCGGAGGTGGTTCTTGTCCGGGGTCTCGCACCAGTAGGCGGCGTCCACCCCGGTGAGCAGGGCGGTCGGGATCGCCGCGTCGTTCGCACGCTCCAGGGAGGCGGACACCTCGGTTGTGGCGTTCTCCGCGTCCGGCACCCAGAACTCGAAGCCCGAGTGCACGACGGGCGCGAACGGCGCATCCGGGTCCAGGACATCCTGCAGCCGGGGCCCGTCGGCCGGTACCCGGCGCGCGGCGACGGGCGAGCCGGGCTCGGCCTCCAGCGCGCGCTGCAGGGTGTCGGCGAGGTCCCGGCTGAGGTCGCCGGAAGAGGTGTCGTTCTGCAGGGCGAGCAGGACCGAGCCGTCATCGCGGCGCAGCGCGGGCCAGGCCATCGGGAGCACGGTCGCGAGCGTCACGGACGGCACTCCGTCGGGCAGTCCGCCCTTCAGCGTCAGTTCGACCGTGGCGGCGGGGACCAGCTCGCGCAGCGCGACCCAGTCGCACTCACCGGCCAGCCCCTCGAAGGGGCGCTGGACCAGCTCGGTCACGGCCTGGGCGGCAGCGCGGCCGTGACAGGCCTTGTACCGGCGGCCCGAACCGCACGGGCAGGGCTCGCGAGCCCCGACCACCGGGATCTCGCCATCCTTGAGTTGCTGCTTCCCGGCCTTGGTCTGAGGGCGCTTCTTGGCCATGGTGGGCTTTCTCCCGGTTGCGACAGTGCGGTCTGGGCCGCGAGCCTAGCCGCCCGTGCGATGTCGGGGGGCGCAGCCGCCCTTGCTGCCTTCGGGCGCGGGCGGCTGCTGCCTGGGGACCCGGGCTGGGAAAGAGTGCGGCCGCGGCCGGCACAGTCTGCGGACGCAGCCGGTAAATCGCGCGGACACGGCCGGCGAATCGCGCGGCCAGGGCTCGGTCCAGCGTGCCGGCCATGGGCAGCGAAGCCTGCGGGCAGGGGTCCGGGAAGGAGGCGGCCACGAGCCCGCGAAGGCCTGCGGCCAGGGCCCGGAAGGACGCGGCCACGAGCCCGGAAAGCCTGCGGCCAGGGCCCGGGAAGCAGGCGGGCCAGTGCCCGCCGCCTCAGCCCGCGTCGTCGAAGGCGTCGGCAAGACCCAGTCCGTCGAGCCCCGGTACGGCCGACACCCCGTTCGCGCCCGGCAGACCGGTCGTGCCCGATGCCCGTCCGTTGCCACGGCTGCCCGGTCGGTCACCCGTGCGGCCGGGTCCCTCGTTGACGAGCACCCAGACGGTGACCTCGCCGGAGGAGTCGTCGCGTACGCCCCACTTCTTCGCGAGCGCACTGATGATGTTGAGCCCCCGGCCGCCGCGCGCCGTCACCGATGGAGTGGCCGGAACCGGTCGGGTCGGACCGCCCCCGTCCGTCACCTCCACGGTCAGCCCGCCCGTTCTGTCCACGCGCCAGGCGGCGCGCACGTCGCCCTCTCCCACGTCGCTCTGCCGGCCCAGCGGCCTGCCGTGCCGGCAGGCATTGCTGAGCAGTTCGGAAAGGATCAATACAGCATCGTCGACGACCGAATCCGACACCCCGTGGCTGCGCAACTGCTCACGCATCCGGTGTCGTGCCTGACCCACGCCCGCAGGGCCATGGGGTACGGCCATGCTCGACGACGTGGGCACTTCCTGTGCCACCACCAACGCCACCCCCGAGACCTCCTTTGCCCCACGCCACGGAGTGGATGCCCCCGTGGGCTGGGCCGGAAACCGGCCAATGGTCTGCCAGTGACGCACTCGTAACGATCGAACACAGTCCGAATGCGCCGGTGTACTCCCCGTCACTGATATGAAGAGCGTCCCAGCTGTGACAGAACCTGCTTCGGGCGGTTCGTGATGATGGCCTCCACCCCGAGTCGGACGCAGAGATCGACGTCCTCCGGCTCGTTGACCGTCCACACATGGGCCCGGTGGCCCGCGCGGTGCAGGCGGTCGATGTAGCCCGGGTGACTGCGCACGATCCGCATCCCGGGGCCGGCGATCCGGCTGCCGGCCGGCAGTCGTCCGTCGCGCAGCCGAGGTGAGACGAACTGCATCAGATAGACGGTGGGCAGATCCGGCGACGCCTCCTGGATGCGGTGCAGGGAGCGCGCCGAGAAGCTCATGATGCGGACCGGTGAGGGGCCCTCGGCCGGCGGTGCGTCGAGCTCGAAGCGCTTCAGCAGATGCAGCAGCCGCTCCTCGACCTGGCCGGCCCAGCGGGTGGGGTGCTTGGTCTCGATGGCCAGTTGGAGCGGGCGCCCGGCCGCTCTCGTCTCGACGAGCAGTTCGAGCAGCCGTTCCAGGGTGAGTACGGAGGTGAGCTCGCCCGGCACCGGGTCCCAGTCCGGGGACTCCGATTCCTCGCGGTCCTTCCAGGAGCCGAAGTCGAGGGCGGCCAGCTCGGAGAGCTCCAGGGTGGAGACCGCGCCGCGGCCGTTGGACGTGCGGTTCACGCGGCGGTCGTGTACGCATACGAGATGCCCGTCGGCGGTGAGCCGTACGTCGCACTCCAGGGCATCGGCGCCGTCCTCGATCGCCTTCCGGTATGCGGCCAAGGTGTGCTCGGGGGCGTCGTCGGACGCGCCGCGGTGTGCGATGACCTGGATGGGATGCTGCATGGGGTGCTGATGCCGTGCTTGGGTCACCGCGTCATGGTGTCACCGGGAGACCAGGGGGTGCGTGCACCTTGCGACGCGGAACCGTTTTGTCCGGTGTAAGGACCCGTGCACAGATGCACAGGTCCTGCTTACAGTGGTCTGACGTGTTGTGGGAAAAGCTGTCTCCAGACACGTACACAGCGGATCTCTTGCCGAATCATGATGTGGAACCGAGGAGTACAGAGCTGTGAGCACAGAGAACGAGGGCAACGAGGGCACTGCGGCCGAGGCCGCTCCGTCCGTTCCGTCCGCACCTCCAGTGCCGGCCGATGCTCCCCAGGGACCCCCTGGAAGCACGCCTCCGGCTCCGCCGCAGCCGGATGTGACGGCCGCGCAGCCGCAGGTCCCTCCGGCGCACGACCCGGCGACCGCCCCCATGGCGCAGGTCCCGGCGGAGCCGCAGTCCCACACCCCTCCCGCACCGCAGTCGGCGGCCGATGCCGGCTGGCCCCCGCCCCCGCCCGCCGTTCCGGCCTACGCCCATGGGGCGCAGGGCGGCGGCCCGGTGTGGGGCCCGCCCGGCCAGCTGCATGGCCCCGACGCCCCTCGCAAGCGGGGCGCGGGCGGTCTGGTGGCAGCGGTGGTCGTGGCGGCTCTGGTCGCCGGCGGAATCGGCGGCGCCCTCGGTTACTGGGCCGCCGACAGCAACGACAGCTCCGGTTCGGCCGGGTCCACCACGGTCGCGGCGTCGGCCAACCCGCAGGATCTCAAGCGCGACCCGGGCACGGTCGCGGGTGTGGCGTCCAAGGCGCTGCCCAGCGTGGTCACCATCGACGCCCAGGGCGGCGACGGCGAGGGTGGCACCGGTACCGGCTTCGTGTACGACGAGGAAGGTCACATCCTCACGAACAACCACGTGGTGGCCTCCGCGGCGGACGCCGGTCAGCTCACGGCGACGTTCTCGAACGGCAAGAAGTACGGTGCCGAGGTCGTCGGCCGGGCCGAGGGCTACGATGTCGCGGTCCTGAAGCTCAAGGACCCGCCGAAGGGACTCAACCCGCTGCCACTGGGCAACTCGGAGCAGGTGGCGGTGGGCGATTCGACGATCGCGATCGGCGCCCCGTTCGGCCTGTCCAACACGGTCACCACGGGCATCATCAGCGCGAAGAACCGCCCGGTCGCCTCCGGTGACGGTTCCGGAGGCAGCAACTCGTACATGAGCGCGCTGCAGACCGACGCCTCGATCAACCCGGGCAACTCCGGCGGCCCGCTGCTGAGCGCGGGCGGCGCGGTCATCGGGATCAACTCGGCGATCCAGTCGACCGGCAGCAGCACGGGCCAGAGTCAGGCGGGCTCCATCGGCCTCGGCTTCGCCATCCCGATCAACCAGGCGAAGAACGTGGCGCAGCAGCTGATCAAGACGGGTCAGCCGGTCTACCCGGTCATCGGCGCCACGGTGACAATGGACGAGAAGACGGGCGGCGCGGTCATCTCCGACCAGGGCTCGGCCGGCACGGAGGCGGTCCCGAAGGACAGCCCTGCGGGCCGGGCCGGTCTCAAGTCGGGCGACGTCATCACGAAGTTCAACGACACCGTGGTCGACAGCGGCCCGACCCTGATCGGCGAGATCTGGACCCACAAGCCGGGCGACAAGGTCACGCTGACCTACAAGCGCGACGGCAAGACGTCGACTGCCGAAGTCACCCTGGGCGAGCGCAAGGGCGACAGCTGACCGGCTAGGCTGTCCTCGCGTCGAAAACAGGTCGATGACCACCGGCGCGGGGTGGGTTGCCCGAGCGGCCTAAGGGAACGGTCTTGAAAACCGTCGTGGCAGCGATGTCACCGTGGGTTCAAATCCCACACCCACCGCAACAGGCCAGACAAGGCGCTGATCAGAAGGGGTGTCCCGACCAGGGGCACCCCTTCTGTATGAGGGTGGGTCAGCGTTCCGCCGCGAGGATGATGCCCAGGCCGATGAACACGCTCCCGGTTGCGGCGTCCATCCGGCGGCGAACCGCCTCACGGCCGCGCAGCCAGGCACCGATACGTCCTGCCAGGACACCGACCGTGCCGTCGGCCAGGAACTCCAGGACGATCAGGATGCCGCCGAGGACGGCGAACTGCAGCCAGACCGGCCCCGTCGCAGGATCCACGAACTGGGGAAGGAAGGCGATCATGAACGCGAAGGTCTGCGGGTTGGCCATGGAGGACACCACACCGTTGAGGAAGGCCCGCCGGCCCGGCATCCCGCCGGCCACGGGAGCGCCGGCCTGACTGCTTTTGCGGTTACGGATCATCTGGACACCGAGATGGATCAGGTACGCGGCGCCCGCGATCCGTAGCAGGGTGAACACGACAGGGAACGTCGTCAGCAGCGCGCTGAGCCCGGCGGCTGCCGCGGCGATGTACAAGGCGTCCCCCGTGATCACACCCACCGTGGCCAGCAGCCCGGCGCGGGCACCGCCCCGCACGCCGCACCCGAGCACGAACAGCATGTCGGGCCCCGGGGTGACCAGGGCGACGATGGTGCTCAGTGTGAACGCGGCAAGAAGGTGCGGATCGACCGGCATCGCGCGATCGTCTCACCTGTCCCAGCAATGGCGCAGGCAATGTTCGGCACCACCATCGGTACCGGTCATTGGGGGCCTGGACGGGTGCCGGCAGCCCGGGTCGGGCCGATGCACCGCAGACCGCCGGGACTTCCGGTGGGCAATCGCGGCAGTCTGCTGCTTGCCCGTCGGCGGTACGACCGGGCCCGTCCGCGTCATCCCGGGGGCTCGCAGCGGGTCGTGGTGAGGCGGGCCGCGGAGGCGATGGTGGCGCGGGCTTCGTGCTCGGGGAGGCCGGTGTGGACGGCGGCTTCGGTGAGGTCGTCGGCCAGGCTGTCGCCGAAGCCGTGTTCGTATGCACGGCAGGCGGCCCAGAAGAGCCGGGTGTTGCGCTGGCCCTCGTCCGCCGCGAGGACGAACCGGATCAGGCCCTGACCCCGGTCGTCGGGGTGGGCCCGGTGTCGGTGGGGGCGTGCCGGGGGCGCGAGCAGGTCGAACAGAGTGCGGGGGCAGGGGGCCGGCGGGAGGCTGCCGGTGCCGGGGACGAGCCGGTAGGTGCCGTGGGTGGTGACCGAGCCCGGGCCGACCAGGTAGCCGCCGGAGCCGCGGACGTCGATGCCGGGGGCGAGGCGGCCTGCGGAGTTCGGTACGGCCGTGCCGGGCGGGCCGGACAGCCAGATGTGGCGGCCGCCGCTGGGGGTGAGCACGGTGACGGTCGGCGGGACGGTGAACGCGTGCTGGACGCCCAGATGGTGGAGGGCCGCCGCGGAATCGAGCCGGCCGGTGGTGCCGACGTCGAGGTCGATACCGATGAGGTGGTGCGGTGCGCGGCCGCAGGCGATGCCGTAGCCGGTGGCCCAGGGGGCGGCGGCGAAGAGGGCGCGTACGGCGGCGAGGTCGGTGGTGGCGTCGTGGACGCCGTGCCCGGGCAGGCCGCAGGCACCCCGGCAGCTGCTCGGCCGGTCCTCGGCGCGGTGCGGGGAGCGCAGGGCGGGGAGCTTGGTGGCGGACAACGGGATGACGGGGAGCCCGTGTTCGGCCGCGGACAGTGCGTGGGCCAGGGCCAGGGTGGAGGTGCGCCGGTCGGTGGTGGCCATGGTTCCATGTTCGTACTAACGTTCGAATAAGGGAAGGGGGAAGGGTTCCCGATAGTGGGGTGCAGGGCGCTGTGGCGGAACGCTTCTCCTCCCGCACCGCAAGGGCCGTGAGGGTGCGCCTGGCTGACCTGGGAGTTTGTGGGGTCTGGGGGTTTATCAGCTCTTCCTCACGCTTGCGAGGGAATCGAAATACATGGGTGGTTCGCCGGGGCGGCCGTGGGCAACCTTGATCTCGCGACGTCGTGACCATCACCTGGGCGGTCGGCCAACCGGCCCGGGACCAGCCTTACTTTCGGTTCCTGGAGGAATAGACATGGCAAGCATCCGTACCGCTCGCGCCCTCGCCGCCGTTGCCGCTCTGCCCCTCGCCGTCGTGCTCCTGGGCGGTGTGGCCCAGGCCGACAACGGCTCGTTCGCGAACGACGGTTCGAACGCGGGTGTGGCCGCGATCAGCGGCAGTGGCGTCGGCGGGGACAACCTCGGCAACTCGTCCACCTCGCAGCAGCAGGCTGTCGGTACGGGGGCCTCGAACACGAGCACCTCCGCCCAGGTGAGTGGGTCCGCCTTCACCGCCATCGACCAGTCCAGCCACGACGTCGCGGTGAACTTCACCAATCTCTGGTGATCCGGTGCCTGCTGCGGGCCGGTCGGGGGGCCGGGCCGCAGTTGGGGGAACGACGGCCTGCGCGGCGTCACTTCGGTGGCGGCGCGCAGGCCGTTCGTCGTTCTCGCGGGGTGAGGCGGGGTGCCGGTGCGGCATGGCGGGAGGGTGTGAACAAGGGGCTGCGCGCGAGGGGCTGCTGTCAGGTGCCTTGACAGGTATACGGAATCTGACGGACAGTCAGAAACCCTGATCCGCAGCCCTTTCCCCGGGAGGCAGCCGCCGTGCACCTGGCCCCTACGGAGCGCCAGCTCCAGCTGCGCGCCGAACTCCGCGCCTACTTCCACGACGTGATGCCGGAGCGCGGCGGGCGGGCCGGTCCGGCGGCCGGGGGCCCGGCCGAGCAACGGCGGCTGCTGCGCCGTATCGGCGCGGACGGAATGCTGGGGCTCGGCTGGCCCGTTGAGTACGGCGGTCAGGGGCGGGGTGCGGACGAACAGTTCGTCTTCTTCGACGAGGCCTACCGGGCGGGCGCCCCGGTCTCGATGGTCACGCTCAACACCGTGGGCCCCACCCTGATGAAGTACGGGACCGCCGCGCAGAAGGAGTACTTTCTGCCGCGGATCCTGGCCGGTGAGATCGTCTTCGCCATCGGCTACAGCGAGCCCGAGGCCGGTACCGACCTGGCCGCGCTCCGCACCAGGGCCGTACGGCAGGGCGACGCGTGGGTCATCGACGGCCAGAAGATCTTCACCAGCAACGCGCAGAACGCGGACTGGGTCTGGCTCGCCTGCCGCACGGATCCGGAGGCGCCCAAACACCGGGGCATCTCGATCGTCCTCGTGCCGACGGACGCGCCCGGCTTCTCGTGGACGCCCATCGAGACCGTGGGCGGACTGACCACGACCGCCACGTACTACGACGGCGTAAGGGTGCCCGCCACCGGACTGGTCGGCGAGGAGAACGACGGCTGGGGGCTGATCACCAACCAGCTGAACCACGAGCGGGTGGCGCTGGCCGCGATCGGGATGCAGGCCGAGGACTTCTACGATGCGGCGCTCGCCTTCGCCCGTACGCCCGATCCGGTGACCGGGCGGCGTCCGGTTGACGAGCCTTGGATTCGCTCCAGGCTGGCCGAGGCCTATGCCCGACTGGCGGCAACGCGCCTGCTCAACTGGCGTTTGGTGGGGGATGTCGGGGCCGGTGCGCTGGCGCCGGGCGATGCGAGCGGCGTGAAATTCATGGGAACCGAAAGCGCCGTAGAGGTGTATCGAATGTGCCAGGAAATCACGGGGGACGCCGGAATGATCCGCTGCGGTTCGCCCGGTTCCTTCGGGGACGGGGAGCTGGAGCGGATGAACAGGGCGGCGCAGATCAACACGTTCGGGGGCGGGGTGAGCGAGGTGCAGCGGGAGATCGTCGCGACCATGCGGCTCGGCATGAAGAGGGGGAAAAGGTGAGGGAGGGGCAGGGCGTGCGGGACGAACTGTACGAGCGGCTCAGGGCGTACGAGGGGCAGGCCGCAGCCGTTGCCGGCAGCGGAAAGGACCTGGTCAACGAGGTGATGATCAGGCACTGGTGCGAGGCGATGGGGGATGCGAACCCGGCGTACACCGGCCCCGGTGCCGTTGCACCGCCGACCATGCTGCAGGCGTGGACGATGGGTGGTCTGTCGGGCCACACGGACCGGGGCGAGGCTTACGACGAGCTGTTCGCCATGCTCGACGGGGCCGGGTACGGGTCGGTGGTCGCGACCGACTGCGAGCAGGAGTATCTGCGTCCCCTGCGGCCCGGCGACCGGATCACCTTCGACGCCGTGATCGAGGAAGTGTCGGAACGCAAGACGACGAAGCTGGGGACGGGCTACTTCATCACCACACGCATGGACGTCCGGGCACAGGACGAGCCGGCCGGGACGCACCGCTTCCGGATCCTCAAGTACCGCCCGGCGGCGGCGAAGAAGTCCCCGACGGCCGGGGAGCCGGAGCGGGGCCGCGGGAGCCTGCGGCCCAGGCCGGTGATCAACCGGGACAACGCCGGATTCTGGAAGGGCGTCGCCGCCCACCAGCTGCTGATCCAGCGCTGTGCAGGGTGCGGCACCCTGCGCTTCCCCTGGCTGCCCGGCTGCAATGCCTGCGGGTCGGCCGAGTGGGAGACGGCCGAGGCCTCGGGCGAGGGGACCGTCTTCTCGTACGTGGTGATGCACCACCCGCCCTTCCCCGCGTTCAGCGCGTCCGAGGAGGCCGGGCCGTACGCGGTGGCACTGATAGAGCTCGCCGAGGGCGTCCGGATGGTCAGCAACGTGATCGGGGTGCCGTACGACAAGGTGCGGGTGGGTATGCCGGTGCGGCTGGAATTTCTGCGTACGGACCCCGAGTTGGAGTTGCCGGTCTTCCGGGGGAGCGAGGGCTGACATGGATTTCGCACCCACTGAGGAGCAGGCCGCCGCGCAGCAGCTCGCCGCCAGGATCTTCGGGGATCTGTCGACGCACGACCGCCTTGCCCAGGCCGGTACGGGCACGGACGCCGAGCTGTGGAAGGAGCTCTGTGCGGCCGGACTGCCCGGAGCTGTCGAGGAGACGGGTCTCCTCGGGCTGGTGCTCGTCCTGGAGGAGCAGGGCCGGACGACCGCGCAGGTGCCCTTCGCGTCGAGCTGTGTGTACGGCCTCCTCGCCGTAGCCGGGCACGGCACGGCCGAACAGCGCGAGCGGCTGCTGCCACCGTTGCGGGACGGTACGGCGGTGGCTGCGGGGGCCCTAGCGGCAGCCGCCGCCGTGCACGCGGACCCGGAGCGGGGATTGAGCGGCACGGTGCCGCTGGTGCCGTGGCTGAGGGAGGCCACCCACGTCCTTGTCGCTGCCGTGGACCGGTCGCTGTGGATCGTGCGGACCGCAGATGCCGGAGTGCTGACCGAGCCGGTGGAGACCACGGCCCCGTGGTCGGCGGGACGGCTCGTTCTCGACGGTGCAGCAGGGGAACGGCTCGGCGGGGAGGCCGGGGATCGCCCGGGCGGGGAGGCCGGGGAACGGCTCGGCGGGGCGCAGGCGTACGAGGACGTGCTGGCCATGGCCCGGACGGCGTTCGCCGGGTTGCAGGCGGGGGTCTGCGCCGGCGCGGTGGCCCGCGCCGTCGAACACACCGGCACGCGCGAGCAGTTCGGACGCCCCCTCTCGACCAAGCAGGGGGTGCTGCTCCGGGCGGCCGACGCCCATATGGACACCGAGGCGATACGCGTCACGGCGTACGAGGCGGCGTGGCGTCACGACGGGGCGCTGCCGTACGCGACGCAGGCGCTGACCGCCGCGTGGTGGGCGTCCGAGGCGGGGAAACGGGTCGTTCATGCGGCGCAGCATCTGCATGGAGGCACGGGGGCGGACCTCGGCCATCCCGTGCACCGGCACTTCCTCTGGGGGCGTCAGCTCGACGCCTATCTCGGCTGCGGCAGCGAAGTGCTTCAGGAACTCGGCGGACTACTGGTGAAGGAGGGACCGCAGTGAAGGTCGGCGAGGAGCTGGCACCGCTGGAGATCGCGGTGACCCGCACCCTGATCGTGGCGGGCGCCGTCGCCTCCCGCGACTACCAGGACGTGCACCATGACGCGGAGCTGGCGCGGGAGAAGGGCGCCCCGGACATCTTCATGAACATCCTGACGACCAATGGCCTGGTCGGGCGGTACGTCACCGACCGTTTCGGGCCCTCCGCGGTGCTCAGAAGGGTCGCCATCAGGCTGGGCGTGCCGAACTACCCGGGCGACACGATGGTGTTGAGCGGCACGGTGACCGCCCTCGGCGACGACGGGACGGCCGAGGTGTCGGTCGTCGGGGCCAACGGGCTCGGCAGACATGTCACCGGCACGGTGACCATCAGCGTTCCGGAGGGTTCCGCATGAGCGTGCGCAGGGCCGATTCGCTCGGCGGACGGGCGGCCGTGGCCGGCATCGGGGCGACCGAGTTCTCCAAGGACTCCGGACGCAGCGAGCTCAAGCTGGCCGTCGAGGCCGTGCACGCGGCGCTCGACGACGCGGGGCTCAGCCCCGCCGATGTCGACGGTCTGGTCACCTTCACCATGGACACCAGCCCGGAGATCACCGTCGCCCAGGCGGCCGGCATCGGCGAGCTGTCGTTCTTCTCCCGTATCCACTACGGCGGCGGGGCGGCCTGTGCCACGGTCCAGCAGGCGGCCCTCGCCGTGGCGTGCGGTGTGGCCGACGTGGTCGTCTGCTACCGCGCGTTCAACGAGAGGTCGGGGCGGCGCTTCGGCTCCGGGGTGCAGCAGCGGGAGCCCACGGCCGAAGGGGCGGCGCTCGGCTGGAATCTGCCCTTCGGGCTGCTCACCCCCGCCTCCTGGGTGGCCATGGCGGCCCAGCGGTATCTGCACACCTACGGGCTGACCCCGGAGGCCTTCGGGCATGTCGCGGTCACCGACCGGCGCCATGCCGCGCGCAATCCGGCGGCCTACTTCTACGGGAAGCCGATCACCCTTGCCGAGCATGCCGCGTCCCGCTGGATCGTCGAGCCCCTGCGACTGCTCGACTGCTGCCAGGAGACGGACGGCGGACAGGCGATCGTCGTCACCAGCGCCGAGCGGGCCAGGGATCTGCGGCAGCCGCCCGCGGTGATCGTCGCCGCCGCTCAGGGAGCAGGGCGGGCGCAGGAGCAGATGACCAGCTTCTACCGTGACGGGCTGACAGGGCTGCCGGAGATGGATGTCGTCGCCCGCCAGCTCTGGCGGAATTCCGGCCTCTCCCCCGCCGATATCGACGTGGCGATCCTGTACGACCACTTCACCCCGTTCGTGCTGATGCAACTGGAGGAGTTCGGATTCTGCGGACCGGGGGAGGCAGCCGACTTCGTGGCGGCCGACGCACTGCCCCTGAACACTCATGGCGGACAGCTGGGGGAGGCGTACCTGCACGGGATGAACGGCATCGCGGAGGCGGTGCGGCAGATCCGGGGCACGTCGGTGAACCAGATATCCGGGGCGGCCCGGTCCCTGGTCACGGCCGGTACGGGGGTGCCCACCTCCGGTCTTGTGCTGGGCCGGGCGCAATGAGCGGGGCGGCCGGGTCCCGGGGTGCGGTCTCCGGGGGGACCCTGAGTCCTGTGGTACGGGCCCCTCCACCTTCAGGAGGTGGCAGGGAGCCCGGCCCTACACCCTGAGGCGGACGCGGTTTCGGGACCTGGGGGCGATCCCCGGGGCAGTGCCCGCTCCTAGCGTGGAGGCATGACCACGCCAGTCTGCACGGGCACCTCCAGGGGAGCCGCCGCCAACGCCGGACGCACGCCGTACGCCTCGCATGCGCCGATCACCCCGCATGCGCCGCTCGCCGGACACCCGCCGCACGGATCGACGGCACCGCGCGCCTCGGTCGCCGCCTACGCGGTGCCGCGCACGCCTGCCACCGCGCGCATCACGCCGGCCGGCGCGCGCACTCCGTACGGGGCGCGTGCGCCTTACGTCCCGTACCCGTCGTTCACGTCCTTCGTGAAGGCGCGTGGGCCGGTACTGCTGCGTGCCGCCCGCTCGCTCACCGCGAATCCCAGCGATGCCGAGGACCTGCTGCAGACGGCTCTCACGAAGACCTATGTCGCCTGGGAGCGGATCGAGGACCACCGGGCCCTCGACGGCTACGTCCGCCGGGCCCTGCTGAACACCCGGACCTCGATGTGGCGCAAGCGCAAGGTCGACGAGTTCGCCTGCGACGAGCTGCCCGAGCAGGAGACGGTGCCGGGGCCCGACCCGGCCGAGCAGCAGTCGCTGCATGACGCGATGTGGCGGGCCGTGCTGAAACTCCCGGACCGCCAGCGGGCGATGGTCGTCCTGCGCTACTACGAGGACCTCAGCGAGGCCCAGACGGCCGAGGTGCTCGGGGTGTCCATCGGGACGGTCAAGAGTGCGGTGTCCCGGGCACTCGGCAAGCTGCGGCAGGACCCGGAGCTGACACCGGTCAGGTGAGGTCCCCGCCCGAGGCGGCCGTGTCCGCCCCGGCCAGGGGGGTCATGGAGCCATGAAGGTATGGAGCCATGAAGGTACGGAGCCATGAGGGTACGGAGCCATGAAGGTACGGAGCCATGAGGGTATGGAGCCATGGACATGATTAAGGAGGGTTCGGGCGCCGGTGCCCTTCTCGTGTGATTTTGTCGGCGCCACCGATTCGTGCGCCCGGAAGTAGTGACATACCGCTCGGTATGTGCGCAGAATCAGCGGAACCTTACTGCCGCGTAGCGCCTACCGGGAGGACGCCGTGCTCAGCACCATGCAGGACGTACCGCTGACTGTCACCCGCATCCTGAGTCATGGGATGACGATTCACGGGAAGTCGCAGGTCACGACCTGGACCGGAGAGCCCGAGCCGCAGCGGCGCAGTTTCGCCGAGATCGGCCGGCGGGCCAACCGGCTCGCCCACGCCCTGCGGGACGAACTCGGTGTCGACGGGGACCAGCGTGTCGCCACACTGATGTGGAACAACGCCGAGCACCTGGAGGCGTACCTCGCCGTCCCTTCCATGGGCGCGGTCCTCCACACCCTCAACCTTCGGCTCCCCGCCGAGCAGCTGGTCTGGATCGTCCAGCACGCCGATGACAAGGTCCTCCTCGTCAACGGCTCCGTGTTGCCCCTCCTCGCGCCGCTGCTCCCCCAGCTGACGTCGCTGGAGCACATCGTCGTCGCGGGGGCCGGTGACCGTTCCGTCCTCGCCGGCACAGCGCCCCTGGTGCACGACTACGAGGAGCTGATCGCCGGGCGCGACACCAACTACGACTGGCCGGAGCTGGACGAGCGCCAGGCCGCCGCCATGTGCTACACCTCCGGCACCACGGGGGACCCGAAGGGCGTCGTCTACTCCCACCGTTCGATCTATCTGCACTCCATGCAGGTCAACATGTGCGAGTCGATGGGCCTGACCGACAAGGACACCACCCTGGTGGTCGTCCCGCAGTTCCATGTGAACGCCTGGGGTCTGCCGCACGCGACGTTCATGTCCGGCGTCAACATGCTGATGCCGGACCGCTTCCTGCAGCCCGCCCCGCTCGCCGACATGATCGAGCGTGAGAGGCCGACCCACGCCGCCGCAGTCCCCACCATCTGGCAGGGACTGCTGGCCGAGGTCACCGCCCATCCGCGTGACCTCACCTCCATGGCGCGGGTCACCATCGGCGGAGCCGCCTGCCCGCCTTCCCTCATGGAGGCGTACGACAAGCTCGGCGTCCGGCTCTGTCACGCCTGGGGCATGACGGAGACCTCGCCGCTCGGCACGATGGCCAACCCGCCCGCCGGACTGACCGAGGAGCAGGAGTGGCCCTACCGCATCACCCAGGGCCGCTTCCCCGCGGGCGTCGAGGCCAGGCTGGTCGGCCCCGGTGGCGAACACCTTCCGTGGGACGGCCAGTCGGCCGGTGAGCTGGAGGTGCGCGGTTCCTGGATCGCCGGTGCGTACTACGGCGGTGCGGACGGCGAGGCGCTGCGGCCCGAGGACAAGTTCAGCGAGGACGGCTGGCTGAAGACCGGCGATGTCGGCGTGATCAGCGACGACGGCTTCCTCACCCTCACCGACCGGGCCAAGGACGTCATCAAGTCCGGTGGTGAGTGGATCTCCAGCGTCGAGCTGGAGAACGCCCTGATGGCGCACCCGGATGTGGCCGAGGCTGCGGTCGTGGCCGTCCCGGACGACAGGTGGGGCGAGCGCCCGCTGGCGACCGTCGTCCTCAAGGAGGGTGCGAGCGCCGACTACCAGGCGCTGAAGGCCTTCCTTGCGGAGCAGGGCATCGCCAAGTGGCAGCTGCCCGAGCGCTGGTCGGTCCTGGCGTCCGTACCGAAGACGAGCGTAGGGAAGTTCGACAAGAAGGTGATCCGCAAGCAGTACGCGGAGGGCGGGCTGGACATCACGCAGCTCTGAGTCGCCGCGCTGAACTGCGGGCCGAGGACGCGAGGGCCCTGGACGTGAGGGCCCTGGACGTGAGGGCCGAGGACGTGAGGGCCGAGGACGTGAGGGCGGTACGGGATCACTCCCGTACCGCCCTCGTCGTGTCCGGACCGCTGTGGCCACCGCCGCCGTACGGCGGTCAGTTCGTGCCGATCTTCGCGAGCAGGTCGACGATGCGGGCCTGCACCTCGTCGCTCGTCGAACGCTCCGCGAGGAAGAGCACGGTCTCGCCCGAGCTCAGCTTCGGCAGGTCCGACTGGCTCATGTCGGCCGAGGTGTAGACGACCAGTGGGGTGCGGTTCAGCTGGCCGTTGGCGCGCAGCCAGTCGACGATCCCGGCCCGGCGGCGGCGTACCTGCATCAGGTCCATCACCACCAGGTTCGGCCGCATCCGGGTCGCGAGCGCGACCGCCTCGCTGTCGGTCGCGGCACAGGCGACCTGCATACCGCGGCGTTCCAGCGTCTGCGTCAGCGCGTACGCGATGTCCTCGTGCTCCTCGATCAGCAGGACCCGGGGCGGGTGCTGCTCGCTGTCGCGCGGGGCGAGTGCCTTCAGGAGTACGGCCGGGTCGGCGCCGTACGCCGCCTCCCTCGATGCCTGCCCCAGACCGGCCGTGACCAGCACCGGAACCTCGGCAGCCACGGCCGCCTGGCGCAGCGACTGAAGCGCCTTGCGGGTGATGGGGCCGGTCAGCGGGTCCACGAACAGCGCGGCGGGGAACGCCGCGATCTGTGCGTCCACCTCCTCGCGCGAGTGCACGATCACCGGCCGGTAGCCGCGGTCACTGAGCGCCTGCTGGGTGGAGACGTCGGGCGCGGGCCAGACGAGCAGCCGGCGCGGGTTGTCCAGCGGTTCCGGCGGCAGTTCGTCGTCGACGGGCTGCGGGGAGGGGCGGTTGGCGACCTCGACCGCGCCGCCGGGACCGTCCAACGGCTCCGGCCCCTCGGCTGCGCCCTCGTCGGGTGCCCCTATGGCGTAAGCGCGTCCTTCGGACGTCGGCGAGGACAGCAGCTGCCCCGAGCCCGAGCCCTGCACGGTGCCGCCCGTGCCGCCGGGGCCGGTGCCGCCCGCCGCGGGCTGCGGGTCCGCCGGCTCCGGCGCCGCGGCGGCGGGCGGAGCCGCAGCCGGCGGGGCGGTCCGGTCGGTCGGGTCGCTCCCGGGCGGGGAGGCGAGCTTGCGGCGCCGGCCGGCGCCGCCGAGCGTCTGGTTCTGCTGGTGCGCGATGTGCTGGGCGAACGGCACGCCCTGCCCGAGCGTCCGCACGCTGAACGCGCGCCCCTGCGCCGAGTCCGACGTTCCGCCGGACATCGGCGCCTCGGCGGGCAGCGGTTGCCTCCGCGCGTCCGGCCCGGGGACGAGAGTCCGCGGACGGGTCTCGTGGGGGCCGTCGGGGCCGTCGGGGCCGGCGGGGTTGCCGGGGGCGTCGGCGCTGCCGGAGCCGCGGACGTTGCCGGCCGGGGCCGTGCCGGTGGTGTGGGTGGTGCTGCCCGTCCCGGGCCACTCCACGTCGTCGGGCTGCTCTTCGGCCGGTTCGGTCGCCGCAGCCGCAGCGGGACCCCGGTTCCGGCCCGGTACGCCGTCCTGCTCCCAGCCACCGTCCTGCTCCCCGTCGGCGGACTGCGCGGACTGTTCGGGCGGTCCGGGCGGGGCAGCAGGTGCGGACGGGACGGCCTGCTCGGGCAGAGCGAAGGGAACCGCCTGCGGTGGGGCGGCGTCCGCGTGCCGGGCCCGGCGCCGTCCGGTCGGGAGCGGGTGGGCCTGCGGCGGGGTGTGGTCCTGGTCCGGCGCACCGGTCACGGCGTCGTGGCGCCCCGGCAGCGAGGCGTCGGCATCGGCGGCCGGCATCCGGTCGGCGTCGGCGGGCGGCAGCGCGAAGGGCACCCGAGGGCCGGTCGGCTCGGCCTGAGCGGCCCGGTCCTGTGCGGCGGAGAGCGCGCGGCGGGCCCGTCGCCCGGTCGGCTGACGGCGCGCGGGGGCGGACTCCGGAGCGGAGGCCGCCGAACGGGTGCCCTGAGCCTGCGCCTGCAGCCGCGCGGCATCGTCCAGATCGGAGAACGCCGTGGGGCTCGCGGATTCCACGGCGTTCACCGACGGCAGGGCCAGCCGGCCCTCACCGCCCTGCTGCGCCCGGTGTCCGGCGGCCGGTACCGGCGTCGGTGCCTCGGCCGGAACGCCCTGCGGCGGCACGGTCTGCCCGCGCTGCGGACGGCCCCCGGCTGCGCCCTCGGCCGCCGTCACCACGGAGCCCTCGGACGGTGCCGCGGCGGGCAGTGCCAGGGCGTGCCCCGGCCCCTGCTGCCCTTCGACGGCCTGAGCGCCGGTCTCCGCCGGGCTGGGCCGGCCGCGCCTGCGGCCGGAGCCCTCGCCCTGCTGGGCCGTAGTCAGCTCGTGGGCGCCGGGCCCCTCGTGCTCGACGGCAGCCGCGGCCGCGGACGGGTCCACGGACTCGGCAACAGTTCCGGCCGCAGGCTGCCGCCTGGCCCGCCGGCGTCCGGTCGGTTCGGCCGCCCCGGTGTCCCCGGTCGCCGCCCCGGGCTCGCCCGCACCCTCGGATCCGCCCACCGGGCTCTCCAGGAAGGCGTCCGTGGAGGACCTGCGCGCCCGGCGCCGCCCCCCGCCGGTCGCCTCCGACTGAGGAGCCTGAGGGACATCAGGAATCTGAGCAGCAGCCTGAGAACCCCCCAGAGCCTGCCCGGCGGCGTCCAGACCGTCCGGACCCTGCCCGTCCAAGCCCTGCCCGGCGTCCAAACCCTGCCCGGCCACCGAAGCCGGCACCGCCTGCGGACCCGTCGGAGCGCCCGGCCCGACCGGAGCGTCCGTGGCGGCCATCCCCATCGGAGCGTCCGGTGCCATCGGCGGCATCACGGTCCCCGAGCCCGCGCCCAGGGGTACTTCGAGTACGTACGCGCTGCCGCTCATGCCCGGCATCTCGTGCGTCTGCAGTACGCCGCCGTGCGCCCGCACGATCCCGCGCACGATCGGCTCGTGCACCGGGTCTCCCCCGGCGAACGGTCCGCGGACCTCGATCCGCACCACGTCACCGCGCTGTGCGGCAGCGACGACGACCGTCGAGTCGACATAACCGCCGCCCGGCACCAGCCGGGCCTTCCCGGTCGAGTCGACCCCGGCGACGTCTGCGACCAGGTGCGCGAGGGCCGTCACCAGCCGTCCCGCGTCGACCTCTGCCTCGATCGGCGGCGCATGCACCGCGAACTGGGCGCGGCCGGGACCGATGAGCTCGACGGCGGCGTCGATACCGGCGGTCACCACGCCGTCGAGCAGCACGTTCGTCCTGACGAGCGACTCGGATCCGCCGTCCAGGCGCTGATAGCTCAGTACGTTGTCGACGAGCGTCGTCATCCGTGCGTAGCCCGCGGCCAGGTGGTGCAGGATCTGGTTGGCCTCCGGCCACAGCTGGCCGGCGGGGTCGGCGGCCAGCGTGGACAGCTCTCCGCGCAGCTCCTCCAGCGGCCCGCGCAGCGATTCGCCGAGCACGGCGGTCAGCTGGGTGTGCCGGGCGGACAGGTCGGCCAGTCGCCCGGTCTGTTCCTCCGTCCGCTCGGTCTGCTCCTCCAGCGCGGAGGCGTACCGCTCGGTCCGGTCGGCCAGCTCGGCCGCGTGCTGTTCGGTCAGCGCGGTGATCTCGGCGCTGTGGTTCGCGGTCAGCTCGGCGACGGCGGCGGTGTGGTTCGCGGTGAGCTCGGAGACCTCGGAGGAGTGCTGCTCGCCGAGTTCCTCGTACGGCCTGCGATCGGTGAACGTCATCACCGCGCCGACCAGCTGGTCACCGTCGCGCACGGGCGCGGTGGTCAGGTCGACCGGCACCTGCTTGCCGCTCTTGGACCACAGGACCTGCCCGCGCACCCGGTGCTTGCGCCCCGACTTCAAGGTGTCGGCGAGCGGCGATTCCTCGTACGGGAACGGCTCGCCCTCGCCGCGCGTGTGCAGGATCAGCGGATGCAGCTCCTGGCCGCCGAGATCGGTGGCGCGGAAGCCGAGGATCTGGGCGGCGGCGGGGTTGACCAGGACGACCCGGCCGTCCGTGTCCGTACCGACGACACCTTCGGACGCGGCCCGCAGGATCATCTCGGTCTGCCGCTGCGAGCGGGCCAGCTCGGCCTCGGTGTCCACAGTGCCCGACAGATCGCGGACGACGAGCATCAGCAGCTCGTCACCCGTATACGTGCCGTTGTAGCTCGTCTGGACGTCGCTGTACGCGGCCTGCCCGTCCTCCAGGCTGGCGCTCGTCACCTCGACGGGGTACTCGTTGCCGTCGGTCCGCCGCGCGGTCATCCGCGTGGGCTTGGTACGGCCTCGCTCGTCCGCAGCCTCCGGCCTCCGCATCGACCCCGGGATCAGCTTGGAGTCGAACTCCGGCAGCAGATCGAGCAGTCCGCGTCCGACGAGCGCGGTGCCCGGCGTCTCGAACATTTCGAGGGCGATGGTGTTGGCGTTGACGACCGTACCGTTGCAGTTGACGAGCAGAAGCCCGTCCGGAAGGGCGTCGAGTATGGCTGCGAGGCGAGCAGCGCCTCGGGATGGCCTGCTGCTCACGACGACGCTTCCTCCCTGATTACTGCACCTTGCCGACAGCGGCCCCATCTTGCCCCTCGGGCCTCAGGCTGTCACTGGAGGAGTCTAAAGGCAGGGGAGGGGCAAGGGGCGGCGGATGAGGGGGAGCTCTCACCAAGGTTCTGTGCATACGGTGTACGACTCTGGCCCATTACGTGCCCCTTGTGCCGCCCCGTGGAGGGCGCAGCCGCTGCTCAGCGGACGTTCGGGAGCACCGGACGCAGCCCGTTCCAGCGCGCGATCTCGCACCCGTTGGTCCGGTCGAACGCGGCATCGATGCTTCGCCCCTGCCAGCTACCCGTGACCCGGGCGGTGGCCGGTCCGCCGAACTGCTGGGTGCACATCGCGTCCCGGGGCACCGGGGCGAACGGGTCCGCGCTCTCGCGCGGCAGCTGCGCCAGCCGGTCGCACGCCTGCTGCGCCACCGGGTGGCTGCCGCCCGCCGGCTCGCACTCCAGCTCGTACCTGCCGTCCGCCGCCGGGTCCCCCGACCCCGAGACGACCACGGTCAGATGTGTCCCGCCGTCGTCGCCCTGGAGTACGGGCAGCGGCAGCACCGGCAGCGGCAGAGGACCGGCCGAGGCCGTCGCGGCGGGGACGGCTGCGGACAGCGCGGCGAGGGACACGACGGCGGTGAGGGCGAGGCGACGCAGCATGCGAGCTCCAGTGGTCGTGCACGTCGACGGCCACGGCCGGCGACGGAGGGGAACGGCGGGGGCGGCGCCCCCGCATGACTAACGCTCCGCACGCCACGGCGTTGCGCAACCGCGGGCACTTTGCTCTCGTGGCCGACTGCCTAGTACCGTAGGCGTCGATTGGTGACACGGCGAGCAGCTGTGTCATCATCTGCACGCACCACCCGCGCTGGCGCGGGGTGTGCTGGAGGCGTCGCCTAGTCCGGTCTATGGCGCCGCACTGCTAATGCGGTTTGGGTCTTAAAGCCCATCGAGGGTTCAAATCCCTCCGCCTCCGCTTGATCACCGAAGCCCCGAGCCACTGGCCGGGGCTTCGGTCGTGTCCGGGGCCGGATCCGGGCTCCGTCGGACGGGCCTCGAAGGGGCCTCGAACGGGTGTTTTCGCAGCTCGGCAGCGGTGTGGCTAATGGATTTCGCGTGACGCCGCAGGTCATGTAATGTTGTTCTCGCAACGCCGACGGGGCAGAAAAGCCCAGGACGCCAAGCACTCGTAGCTTAACGGATAGAGCATCTGACTACGGATCAGAAGGTTGCAGGTTCGAATCCTGCCGAGTGCACAGCAGGCTAGAGGCCCCCAGGAGAAATCCTGGGGGCCTCTAGCGTTGCCCGTACAGCAGCGAAGTACAGCAACCATGTCAGCCGGTGCCGCCCACCTCGTCGGACAGCCGGCCGATCGCGTCCGGTACAGCTTCCTCGCTTGCTTCGGTGTAGACCTCCACCGGGATGCCGATCGGGGAGTGCCGAAGAATCCGCTGTGCGGGTGTTGTGTGTGCCGGGTGGGGGCGGAGCGAGGCGGTCGAAGGTGCTCAGGGGCGACTCAGCGAAGCACGCATTGCAGTCATGAGCTTTTGGCGTGCCTCTCGGAAGTCGCGCCGTATCTGTGCGCACTCAGGATCATCACGCAAATGGCCGGCGATCACCGTGTCCCGGTAGAGAAGCAATTGGTAGGCGGCGTCCCTGGCGGACTGGGCAACCTCCGGCGTAGCCAGCAGCTCCAGTTGGTACTGCTTCGCGTGCACACCGTGGGCCAGGGTGCTGGCGCGAGCGAGCTCGGCCCGCTCATCCAGAGATAGGTGCCCCGATCGGCTGGCATCGCTTATTGCGTCGCGCGCCTCAGTCAGGGCCTCCAAGAACTGGGCAGACACCGTGCGCATGGTCTCTCTGTCGCGCTCGCCTGTGTCCCGTCGCCAACGGACGCGGTCTGTAGCGAGTGTGCTGCCCACTCCAATAACCGCACCCACCGCTGTGGCAACCAACGCTGTCCATTCCATGGCCCGCAGACTATGAGCCCGCTGTGTCCGGTGACCAGGGGCTCATGGCGCGTCGAGAGGATCGGCTCGGCCACCACTGGCGTCTACGAGGACGCCGCCCTCTCACCCCAGTTGCTCGGCCAGTCCGACGATGATGCCCTCCGGGCCGCGGAGGTAGCAGAGCAGATAGCTGTCCTCGAACCGGGCGATCTCGCCGACGAGTTCGGCGCCGTGCGGGCGCAGACGGGCGACGGTGTCCTCGATGTCGTCGACGGCGAACATGACGCGGTGCGTGCCCAGGATGTTGTGCGGCTTGTTGCGGGGCCCGGCGCTCGTCGCCGCGGGGCTGCGGTACTTCGCCAGTTCGAGCCGGCTGTGGCCGTCCGGGGTCCGGATCATGGCGATGTCGCAGTGGACGCCGTCGAGTCCGGTGCACTGGTCGGCGAAGCCGCCCTGGACCTCCCCCTTGCCCTCCAGCTCCATACCGAGTTCCACGAAGAACGCGATGGCGGCATCCAAGTCCTCGACGACGATGCCGACGTTGTCCATCCGCTGAATCGCCATGCCGGCTTCTCCTTCTTCCTCGTGCGACCGGTGGTGGCCGCTGATGTCCCGTGGACGGAGACGATGGCACGTTCTCGACATCTTGTGGACGATGATCGTGCCGCCCGCCCCCGACGCGCCGTGGATCGCCACGCGTTCCCCCTCTCCGGCGGCGATCGGCTTGCCGCAGCGGTCGCACATCAGCGGCAGTTCCTCGGGGCAGGACGGGCAGCTGCGGGGGAACCAGCGGACCATCGATCCGTGCACCTCGATCAGCTGTTGACCGAGGTCGCGGACCGCCCCGGTGCGCAGGGTCGTACCGCAGAAGACGCAGTGAACGCCGCGCTGCTGCTGTGTGGACAGGCCGGCGATCGGTGGCAGCGCGACGTGCCGCCTGTCGGGTGGGGAGTCCGGGGTGGAAGGATGGCGCATGGTCGGTCTCCTGGTGATCTCAGGGTTCTGACTGGCCCCGGCCATATGGAGGTACGAACTCCGGTCCGGGGCCTTTCTGTTGCTGGGTGGCGTCGCCACTTGACTGCAAATTTATGGGACCCCCATAATGCAAGTCAAGCGGCACGCCCGATTCGAAGGAACGGGATGGCCGACATAGAGAGCGAAGGGCTGGTCGAGAGGGAGGAGGTGCAACGTGTCTTCGATGGCCTGGACGCCGTCGAGTCGATGGAGGACTCGCTAGAGAAGGCGCAGATCATCAGTCGCCTGCTCAGAGATCAGACCGAGCGCACCAAGAGGCTGAAGGAGCATCGACGGAGGATCGTGCTGCACCTGCGGTCGCAGAAAGTGACGTACCGAGAGATCGCCGAAAGCCTGGGGGTCTCGATCGGAACCGTGCAGGACATCGAGCGGGGCTACTCCGGGTCTGGAAAGAACCGCCCCAAGAAGAACACCGAGGACTCGGCCGAGTAGCAGAACGGCCGAGCGGTGTAGTGAGCACCGCCCGGCCGTAGTGACCAGCGGGTCATCACCCCGCCGATCGGAATCCACCCAGGTGAAGAGAAGGATTCGCGTTCGATCGTAGGACAGCAAGTACCCGCGTGGTGACCATCCCCACGCCCGCGAGCCGTCCGTAACGGCCCCGCTCCCGCAACCCCCGCGGCCCCACCGGCCGCCCCTCACCCCACGGACTGTGATGCGCCACCCCACCGGCGCGGCTTCGCGCCGCGCTTCTCCGGCATGCCCGGATCCCGCCTGTATCCCCGTTCCCCGCCTTCTTCAGGAGCTCGACGCGACAGCCTCCAGGCGCGCCCGGCCGCGTGCGTGGCTGCGGGCGGTGGTGTGGCTCGTCGAGGCAGGTCTGCATCGGCGGGCGGGGGCGACGACTCTGGCCGTCGCGCGCGATCTGGCTGAGCGGATGGACTACCGGCTCGGCCTCGTGCTGTACGACCTGGCGGGCACCGCTGCCCGGTGCGGGGTGTCGGTGGCGACGGTGAAGCGGCACGTCCGGGTATTGCGGGAGCTCGGTGCGCTGGTGTGGCAGCGGCACGGGACGAAGCGGAACCTGCGGCTGCCGGGCCGCCGTTACGCGGGCACGGCGACGATCTACGCCGCGACGGTCCCGGCCGTGTACGACGTCGCGATGGGACACCGTCTGGAGGGCGCCGGATACGGGGCGAGGGTGAGCGGGGTGACGGATGCGGGCCGGGCCCGTGCGGTCCAGGGCGCGCGGGCGGGGTTCGGGCCTGTGGACAACTCGCCTGCGCGGAGCCGCCGTTCAGGCCGGCGTGCACCCCATTCTTCCGGGCCCCACCACGACCTACGCAAGGCTGATGTGAGTGGGAGGTTGAACTACACCGTGCGCAGGCGTGCGACGTCCGGCAGTGCGCCGCGGCGGTCCCCGTTCCAGGTCGCCCGTGACATCGCAGTCGCCCGGCAGGTGCGCCCTCTCGTCGCCTGGACCCAGCGCGAGGGGCTGCGCCGCCTCGCGTACGCGCTGCGCCCGCTCATCGACCGCGGCCTCGATGCCCGCGACATCGCGGCCGAGCTCTGCGGCTTGGCCATCGGCCGGCGCCCGGCTCGTCCGGCGGCCCGCATCACCGCGGCCCTGGCACGGGACTCAGTGCCCGTGGGACATAAGAGATGTGCGAGCCCGCCCGAGGTGTTCAGCCGTGCTGTGACCGACGTGCGGGAGCAGTCGGCCGAGTCGGCCGGGAGCGTGGCTCCGGTCGGGGCCGACGGTGCGTCGTACGGAGTCGAAGGGCTGACGCGTGAGGAGGTCGTCCGGTTACGCTCCGCCGCCGTGACGGATCCGGGTCTGGTGCTCGCCGCCCTGGAGAACCTCGGCGAGAGGGACACCCGCCGTCTGTACTCGAACCGGCTCGTGGATGAGGTGCTGCTGCGCGAGTTCACCGGGGCGCGTGCCGTGGGCGGCGTCCCCGGCACCGGTTGCAGCCGGTACGGTGCTGCCCCGTAAGGAAGCACGGGGGCGGGTGGTTGCGCGGAATGAGCCGACGACGGTATGTGGCCAGAGGGGTGCCGGGCGGGTACCGCGTCTGGGACAACAAGGGCGGCCGTTGGTGGGGCGATCACTACGAGCTCTGCCCCGATGATCTCCTCGCGGCGTTGAACAGCGGTGCCGGCCATGCGCAGATCACCGCACTGCTCAAGAGGTACCGGGCACAGAAGCGCTGAGCCGCTGTGCCCGGCACGCACTCCTGCGTCAGGCCTCCGCGCTGACCGCCGACGGTTCCTGGGCGTGGGCGCCCGACCCGACGACGCGGCGGCGGCGGGTCGGCATTCCGAAGGTCGGGTTGGCGACGCCCCAGGCCGCGCCCTTGCAGACCAGTTCCTTGTAGAGGGCGGCGAGCCGTCCCGTCAGGGCTGCCCGGACGGCGCGGTCGTCGGCGGTGACGTACTGGATCACGCCTTCCCTGCGGCCCAGCGAGATGCACTGGTTGACGTAGCGGAGCGGCGCGCTCGGGGGCTTGGTGCCGGTCAGGCGGGCCGCGATGCCGTCTGCTGCCTGCCATGCGGTGGGGACGCCCGAGGCGCACGACATCCGCAGCGGCTTGCCGCCGGGGCCCATCACCATGGCCGCGTCGCCGATGGCGTACACGTCCGGGTGCGAGACCGAGCGCATGGCTCCGTCGACCACGATCTGGCCCGTGTCGGTGACTTCCAGGGCGGTCGCCTTCGCGATCGGGTGGACCGCGAAGCCGGTGGTCCACACCGTGACCGCGCCGGGGATGGAGACGCCGTCGGCGGTGGTGACGTGGTCGGCCTCGACGCCGGTGACGGTGGTGTTCTCGTGCACCGTGATGCCGAGCTTGCCGAAGACGTGCCGCAGATGGCGGCGCCCCTTGGGCGAGAGCCAGTCGCCGAGTCCGCCGCGGGCGGCGAGGGAGACGTCGAGGTCCGGGCGGGCCTCGGCCACCTCGGTCGCGGCCTCCAGGCCGGTGAGGCCGCCGCCGACGACGACCACGGGCTGTCCGGCCTCCAGCCGCGCCAGGCGCTCGCGCAGGCGCAGTGCCCCGGGACGGCCGGCGATCTCGTGGGCGTGCTCGGCGGTGCCGGGGACGCCCTGGCTGTTCCAGCCGCTGCCCAGCGCGTACACGAGGCTGTCGTACTCCAGCTCCTGGTCCTCGGCGCTGTCGGCGCTCCGGACGGCGACGGTCCTGCGGTCGACGTCGATGCCAGTGACCTCGGCGAGCTTCAGCTCGACGCCCGTGCCCGCGAACATCTTGCTGAAGGGCCGGGGCCTGAGGTTCTGGCCGACCGCCAGCTGGTGCATCCGGACGCGCTCGACGAAGTCGGTGTCGGCGTTGACGAGGGTGATGGCGACATCTTCGCGGTGCAGCCGCCTGGCGAGGCGCCCGGCGGCGGTGGCACCGGCGTATCCGGCTCCGATGACGATGATTCGGTGCTGCATTTCCATGCTCCTGTCTCGCGCGGGTTCGCCACTTGAACCGGGCAGACCGGCGTTTCCTGACAGGAGTGAGGTGTGATGTGGGTCACATTGGAGTCAGAAGGCGTACAGCAGGGGCGCCCCGTGGCCGTCGGCGGCAGCCCACTGCCGGGTCGCCCGTTCGAGCTTGTCGGGGTTGACCTGGTTGCGGAACGCGGCGATGCCCTCGTCGGTGATCTCCAGGCACATGATGCCGACCACCCGGTCCCCGACGACCGCCAGGACGGCGGGGGCGCCGTTGGCGGTCGTGGCGTACAGCCCGGGTGACCCGCCGGTCATGGTGCGCTTGACCTCGCTGGGCTTGAACAGCCCCCGGAGGAACTTCGCGACCTGGAGGGCGCCGCCGAACGCCTTGGCCCGGGCCGGGACCTTCCCGCCGCCGTCGCCGATCGAGACGACGTCCTCGGTGAGCAGCCGTACGAGCGGTTCGGTCCGGCCGCTGGTGGCGGCCGCGAGGAACTCCTCGACGATCCGGCGGGTGGCGGCCTCGTCGACCTCGCTGCGGGGCTTGCCCTCCGCGATGTGCTTCTTGGCGCGGTGGAAGATCTGCTGGCTGGCGGCCTCGCCGATGTCGAGGATCTCGGCGATCTCCCGGTGCGGGTGGCCGAAGGCCTCGCGCAGCACGTACACCGCCCGCTCGTTGGGGGAGAGGCGTTCCATGAGTGTGAGAACCGCGTACGAGACCGATTCGCGCTGTTCGGCGGTGTCGGCGGGGCCCAGCATCGAGTCCCCGGCGAGCAGCGGTTCGGGGAGCCACTGGCCCACATACGTCTCCCGCCGGGCGCGGGCCGATGTCAGCTGGGTGAGGCAGAGGTTGGTGAGGACCTTCGTCAGCCAGGCCTCGGGAACCTCGATCCGGTCGACGTCGGTAGCCTGCCAGCGCAGGAACGTGTCCTGCACGGCATCCTCGGCCTCGCTCGCCGAGCCGAGGAGGCGGTAGGCGATGGCCTCCAGGCGGGGCCTGGAGGCCTCGAACCGCTCGACGTCGTTCACGGTCAGGGGCATGGTTCGGATCCTAGGGCCTGACGCCGCGCGGCAGACGGCAGTTCGACGACAAGCCCCAGCTCCCGCGCCCGTTGTCAGTGTCCGGTCGTAGGGTTCGCGCATGGACTGGCAGTGCACCGGCCTCCGGTGGCCCGAGGAGCGGGGCGGCCCCGTGCTCGGGTGGCGCAAGGGCCGGGAGGTGCGGGGGAGCGCGCTGGTGTACGGGACGGAGTTCGGGTTCCGGGCCGCGGGGGCGCGGGGCTGTTCCGGGGCCCGGGGAAACGTGTGCCCGGTGGGAGCCGTGGTGTCCGCGCGGAGCACCGGGGGGCGGTGCCCGGAGTGCGGACGGCTGGACCGGGCGCACTCGGTGGCGGCCGACACGATCCCCGACGACCCGAGGACGTACCGCGTGTACCTGGCCTGGTTCGGACCCGGGATGGTGAAGGTCGGGATCACGGCCGAGGCGCGGGGCGCCGCCCGGCTGCGGGAGCAGGGGGCCGTGGTCTTCAGCTGGCTGGGGCGGGGGCCGCTGATGGCGGCACGGCGGTCCGAGGAGCTGCTGCGGGCCGCGCTCGGGGTGCCGGACCGGATTCCGTACGCGCGAAAGCGGGCGGTGCGCGCCGGGCTGCCGGTCCCGGCCGAGCGGGCCCGTGAGGTGGGTGAGCTGTACGCCCGTGCCGTCGCACTCGACGGGGGCGGCTGGCCGGAGGCGCTGGAGCGGCTGCCGTTCGAGGCCGTCGACCACGCGGGCATCTTCGGCATCGACGGGACCGGTGGGAACGGCGGGAGCAGCGGGCGGGTCGGGGCGGTGCGGGCGGTGAGCGGGCTGGTGGACGGGGGCGCGGTCGCGGGGCGGCTGGTCGCGGCGGCCGGACCGGATCTGCATCTGGAGACCGGCGACGACGGTGTGGTCGTGGTGGACACCCGGCTGATGACCGGCTGGGCGCTCGCGGCGGCCGGTCCGGCGGCCGGGGTGAGCGTGCCGACCGTGGATGCCGGGGGCGGCGCGTCGCAGGGCGGACTGTTCTGAGATCGTCGGATGCGATCGAAGGAGGAGCGCCCTATGGGTGACGAACTGGGTGACGAACGCGACGACGTGGTGCGGTTCCACGAGCGGCTGGGGCTGCCGGGGCTCATCGACGTCCATACGCACTTCATGCCGGAGCGGGTACTGCGCAAGGTCTGGGCCTACTTCGACTCCGCCGGTCCGCTGACCGGGATGGAGTGGCCGATCGCCTACCGGCAGGACGAGGACGAACGGCTCGCGCTGCTGCGTTCGTTCGGCGTGCTCCGTTTCACCTCGATGCTCTACCCGCACAAGGCGGGCATGGCGGCCTGGCTGAACGGCTGGGCGGCCGGGTTCGCCGACCGGGTGCCCGACTGCCTGCACACCGCGACCTTCTTCCCCGAGGAGGGCGTGCGGACGTATGTGACGGAGGCGGTCGAGGCGGGTGCGCGGGTCTTCAAGTCGCATCTCCAGGTCGGGGCGTACGACCCGAACGATCCGCTGCTGGAGCCCGTGTGGGGGCTGCTGGCCGAGGCGGGCATCCCTGTCGTGATGCACTGCGGGTCCGGGCCGGCACCCGGTAGGCACACCGGTCCGGAACCGGTCGGCCGGCTGCTCTCCCGGCATCCCCGGCTGCCGCTGATCGTGGCGCACATGGGGATGCCCGAGTACGCGGAGTTCCTGGCGCTCGCGGAGGCGTACCCGCAGGTGCGGCTCGACACGACGATGGCGTTCACCGACTTCACGGAGGGCTTCACGCCTTTCCCGGTGGCTGAGCGCGGGCGGCTCGAGGCGCTCGGGGACCGCATCCTGCTGGGCACGGACTTCCCGAACATCCCGTACCCGTACGCCCACCAGCTGCACGCCCTGGAACGGCTGGAGCTCGGGGACGACTGGCTGCGCGCGGTCTGCCACGACAACGCGAAGGCGCTGTTCGCCTGCTGAGGCGGCCCGTCGTGCGGGGGCCGGGGCCCGGAGGCTTTCTCAGGGAATTCACAGAATCGGGAAAGAACTCTCTCAGGGGCGTCTCACAGGGTGGGGACCATGACGACGACCACCTCGCCCCAGGGGCGCACCGAACTGCTCAGGCCGGACCGCAGCCCCGTCCGGGTCCTGGTCGTGGACGACGAGGCCCCGCTGGCGGAGCTGCTCTCCATGGCCCTGCGGTACGAGGGCTGGGAGGTGCGCAGCGCCGGGGACGGGGCAGGTGCCGTCCGTACCGCCCGTGACTTCAGGCCCGACGCGGTGGTCCTCGATGTGATGCTGCCGGACATGGACGGGCTCGCCGTCCTCAGCAGACTGCGCCGGGAGCTCTCCGACGTACCGGTGCTGTTCCTGACCGCGCGCGACTCCGTCGAGGACCGGATCGCCGGGCTCACCGCGGGCGGCGACGACTACGTCACGAAGCCGTTCAGCCTGGAGGAGGTCGTGGCCCGGCTGCGCGGGCTGATCCGGCGGTCCGGCACGGCGGCGGTGCGCAGCGAGTCGACGCTCGTCGTCGGTGACCTGATGCTGGACGAGGACAGCCACGAGGTGAGCCGGGCCGGCTCCAACATCCACCTCACCGCGACCGAGTTCGAGCTGCTGCGCTTCCTGATGCGCAATCCGCGCCGGGTGCTGAGCAAGGCGCAGATCCTGGACCGCGTCTGGAACTACGACTTCGGCGGTCAGGCCAATGTCGTCGAGCTCTACATCTCGTACCTGCGCAAGAAGATCGACGCGGGCCGGACGCCGATGATCCACACCCGGCGCGGCGCGGGGTATCTGATCAAGCCCGGTGAGTGACCGCATGAGACGGCTGCGGAAGGGCCCGTGGACGCTGCGGACCCGGCTCGTCGTCTCCGCGGTGACGCTGATCGCGGTCGTCGCGGCCGTGATCGGTTCGGTCACGGCCATCGCGTTCCACAGCTACATGTACGGAAAGCTGGACGACCAGCTGCGCGACATCGCCGCCCGGGCCGAGCGGATGCCGGGTGAGCCGGTGCCCGGTGGGCCGAAGAAGGAGCCGCTCGGGTTCATAGGCGGAGGAGGCCAGCCGCTCAAGACCTTCGGCGCCGTGCTCGCGGACGGTGCCGTCGTCTCTTCCCTGGTCGTGAAGGCCAGCGGGCCGGGCGTGCAGCCCAGCAACGAACCGCTGAGCGGCGCCCAGCAGGACGCCCTGGAGACTGCGGGCATCCCGGTGGACCGCGGCGCGCACGACGTCGAACTGACCGGACTCGGCGACTACCGGGTCGAGGCCGTTCCCATGGACGACGATACGACCGTCCTCGTCGGCGTTCCCACCGATGAGGTGAGCAAGGCCATCACCACCCTGATCCTCGTCGAGGTGTGCGTCACCGGGGCCGGGCTCGTCGCCGCCGGGCTCGCCGGCGCCGCCATGGTCACGGTCGCCCTGCGCCCGCTGCGCCGGGTGGCCGCCACCGCGACCCGGGTCTCCGAGATCCCGTTGCACAGCGGCGAGGTCGCCCTGTTCGAACGCGTCCCCGGGACGGAGGCCGATCCGCGGACCGAGGTCGGGCAGGTCGGCGCGGCTCTCAACCGGATGCTGGGCCACGTCGGTTCGGCGCTGGACGCGCGGCAGAAGAGCGAGATGCGGGTCCGGCAGTTCGTCGCCGACGCCAGCCATGAGCTGCGCACCCCGCTCTCCTCGATCCGCGGGTACGCCGAACTGACCCGGCGCGGGCGGGAGAACACCGGCCCGGACACGCGGCATGCTCTGGGCCGCATCGAGTCCGAGGCGGAACGCATGACGGGCATGGTGGAGGATCTGCTGCTGCTCGCCCGGCTGGACGCCGGGCGGCCGCTCAGTGAGGAGAGCACCGATCTGTCACCGCTCGTCATAGACGCGGTGAGCGACGCCCGCGTGGCGGGCCGTGCCGCCTCCGCGGACGGGCCGGCGCCCACCCACCACTGGCGTCTTGAGCTGCCCGAGGAGCCCGCGACCGTATGGGCCGATCCGACCAGGATCCAGCAGGTGCTGGTCAACCTGCTGGCCAACGCCCGTACGCACACCCCGGCCGGGACCACGGTCACGGCACGGGTGCGCGCGGGGGCCGGGTCCCCCTGGGTGACCCTTGAGGTCCAGGACAACGGGCCCGGCATTCCGGCGGATCTGCTGCCGCACGTCTTCGAACGGTTCGCGCGCGGCGACGCCTCGCGCTCCCGGCACGCCGGGTCGACGGGGCTCGGTCTCGCCATCGTGCAGGCCGTCGTCGCCGCGCACGGCGGTCTTGCCGAGGTGCGTTCGGTGCCGGGCGACACGGTGTTCGCCGTCCATCTGCCGGCGGATCCCGGGTACCCGGGCGGTCCGGCCGGCGGTCCCGGTGACAGCCGCCGCGGCACCGGCACCGGGGGCACCGGACCCGCCGGCCACAGCACGTACGGCGCCCCGGCGCACTCACAGGCGGGCCACAGGCTCAGCACACGGGCGTGACAGCGCGGTTGGCGAGTGTCTATGTCATGCGAACCGACACTCCTTGGGGCACCCTGCCGGCCCGGGAACACCTCCTGGCCGGTGCGGGCGGTACGGCAGGTGTCCCCGTACTCGATGTGGTGGTACCCGTCTACAACGAGGAGAAGGACCTCGAACCGTGCGTGCTGAGACTGCACGACCATCTGGCACGCACCTTCCCGTACGCCTTCCGGATCACCGTCGCGGACAACGCGAGCACCGACCGGACGCCGCAGGTGGCGCAGCGGCTCGCGCAGACGCTGCCCCGGGTGCGTTCCTTCCGGCTGGAGGAGAAGGGCCGAGGACGGGCGCTGCGCACCGTCTGGTCGCACTCGGACGCCCCCGTCCTCGCCTACATGGACGTGGATCTGTCCACCGATCTGAACGCGCTGCTCCCGCTGGTCGCGCCGCTGATCTCCGGCCACTCCGACCTGGCCATCGGCTCACGCCTCGCCCGCAGTTCGCGGGTGGTGCGGGGGACGAAGCGGGAGTTCATCTCGCGGGCGTACAACATCATCCTGCGTTCCTCGCTGGCCGCCCGGTTCAGCGACGCGCAGTGCGGGTTCAAGGCGATCCGGCGCGATGTCGCGCAGCGGCTGCTGCCGATGGTCGAGGACACCGGCTGGTTCTTCGACACCGAACTGCTGGTGCTGGCCGAACGCGCCGGGCTGCGCATCCACGAGGTGCCGGTCGACTGGGTCGACGACCCGGACTCGACCGTCCACATCGTGCGGACCGCGACCGATGACCTGAAGGGTGTCTGGCGGGTGGGGCGGGCGCTGGCCGTCGGCGCGCTGCCGCTGGACCGGCTGGCGCGGCCCTTCGGTGACGACCCGCGCGATCGCGGGATCGGCGGGGTGCCGGGCGGACTGGCCCGGCAGCTCGTCGGGTTCTGTGTCGTGGGAGCCCTCTCGACCCTCTTCTATCTGGCCCTGTACTCGCTGTTCCGGCTCGGCGCCGGCCCGCAGATCGCCAACGGCGGCGCGCTGCTGGTGTCGGCCGTCGCCAATACGTCGGCCAACCGGAGGCTCACCTTCGGCGTACGCGGCAGGGGCGGGGCCGTCCGTCACCAGGCGCAGGGGCTCGTGGTCTTCGCCATCGGCCTGGCGCTGACGAGCGGCTCGCTGGCCGCGCTGGGGACGACGTCCCCAGAGCCTTCGCACGGCACCGAGCTCGCCGTGCTGATCGCGGCCAACCTCGCGGCAACGGTGCTGCGCTTCCTGCTCTTCCGCGCCTGGGTCTTCCCGGACCGCGACCGCGACCGTGACCAGGGGCTTCCGAGCGGTGCGCCCGACGCGGACGGACCCGCGCCCGTGGCCTCCGGTCCGGCCGTCACCGGCGCTCCGGTCCCCGCTCCCGTCCCCGGTCCGGCCGACGACACCCACCACGAACTGAGGAACGCCCGATGACCACGCTGCACCCCGACCACCTCCCGGCCCCGCCGGACGCGCCCCCGCCGGGCGCCTCCGCGGCCCACGGGCGCCCCGGCCGGTCGCTGCCGCACCGCGTGTGGCGAGGCAGGCCCGATGACCCCCGATGGGCCCGTCCGGCCTTCCTCGGCATGCTGCTGGTCATCACGCTGGCCTACCTGTGGAACCTCAGCGCCTCCGGCTACGCCAACTCCTTCTACTCCGCGGCCGCGCAGGCCGGCAGCCAGAGCTGGAAGGCCTTCTTCTTCGGCTCGCTGGACTCGGCCAACGCCATCACCGTCGACAAGCCCCCGGCCACCCTGTGGCCGATGGCCCTGTCGGTCCGCGTCCTCGGGCTCAGCTCCTGGGCGATCCTGCTCCCGCAGGTGCTGATGGCCACGGCCACCGCCGGGGTGCTCTACGCCGCAGTGCGTCGCCGCTTCAGCGCCGCCGCCGGGCTGATCACCATGGCGGTGTTCGCACTGACGCCCGTCGCCGCGCTGATGTTCCGCTTCAACAACCCGGACGCGCTGCTCGCGCTGCTGATGACCGTCACGGTCTACTGCGTGCTGCGCGCGATGGAGAACGGCCGCACCAAGTGGCTGGTGTGGGCGGGGGTCGCGGTCGGACTCGCGTTCCTGTCCAAGACGCTCCAGGCGTTCCTGATCCTGCCGCCGCTGGCGGTGCTGTACGCGGTGTTCGCGCCGGTCTCCGTGCGCAGGCGCTTCGGCCAGCTGGGGCTCTCCGCCCTGGCGATGGTCGTGGCGGGCGGCTGGTGGGTGGCGATCGTCGAGCTGTGGCCCGCCTCCTCGCGTCCGTACATCGGCGGCTCGCAGAACAACTCGTTCCTGGAGCTGACCTTCGGCTACAACGGGCTCGGCCGGATCAACGGCGAGGAGACCGGCAGTGTCGGCGGCGGTGGCGGCCGTGGCGGCGGGGCCGGCGGGCAGTGGGGCGAGACCGGCATCGACCGGATGTTCAACTCCGAGATCGGCAGCCAGATCTCGTGGCTGCTGCCCGCAGCGCTGATCCTGCTGGTCGCGGGCGTCTGGCTGACCTGGCGGGCGAAGAGGACGGACATGGCCCGGGACGCCTTCCTCGCCTGGGGCAGCTCGCTGCTGATGACCGCGGCCGTGTTCAGCTTCATGGCCGGCATCTTCCACCAGTACTACACGGTGGCTCTGGTCCCCTACATCGCGGCGCTGATCGGCATGGGCGTCACGGTCCTGTGGGAGGAGCGGTCCCGCTGGTGGGCGGGGGCCACGCTCGCGCTCACGGTCGCCGTGACGGCGTACTGGGCGTACGTGCTGCTGGGGCGGACCCCGGACTATCTGCCGTGGCTGCGCCAGGCCGTGCTCGTCGCCGGGCTCGTGGGCGCGGTGGGCCTGCTGCTCGCGGCCCGGCTGGGGCGTCAGCTGGCGCTTCTCACCGTGGGTCTCGGCTTCGCCGCCTCACTGGCCGGTCCGGTCGCGTACACGCTGAACACGCTGAACACCGGGCACCAGGGCTCGATCGTCACGGCCGGCCCGTCGTCCGGCGGAATGGGCGGACCCGGCGGCGGTGGCGGCCGCGGTGGTCCCGGCGGTGGCATGCAGCCTCCCACCGGCAAGCAGGGCGCCGGCACGGGACAGCCCCCGACCGGCAAGCAGGGCGCCGGCACGGGGCAGCCCCCGACCGGCAAGCAGGGCGCCGGTACGGGGCAGCCCCCGACCGGCAACCAGCAGGGCGGGGGCCAGGGCAAGCCCGGCACGTCTCAGGGCAAGCCGGGGCAGCAGCCGGGTCAGCAGCCCGGTGGCATGCCCGGCATGGGCGAACGCTCCCGGGGCGGTGGCGGTGGCGGCGGCATGGGCGGACTGCTCAACGGCGCGTCCGTCGACGCCGCGGCCAAGAAGCTCCTGACGGCGGACGCCGACGACTACACCTGGAGCGCCGCGGCCATCGGCTCGCAGAACGCCGCCAGTTACCAGCTCGCCACCGGCGACCCGGTGATGGCGATCGGCGGCTTCAACGGAAGCGACCCGTCCCCGACGCTCTCCCAGTTCAAGAAGTACGTCGAGGACGGCCGCATCCACTACTTCATCTCCAGCGGAGAGGGCGGCGGTGGCGGCATGGGCGGCAGCAGCGGAACCTCCTCGAAGATCTCCACCTGGGTGGAGGCCGGCTTCGAGAAGGTCACGGCAGGCAGCGCCACGTTCTACGACCTGACCAAGCCGAAGAGCAGCTGAGCCGGGCGCGCGGGCCGGCTCAGCGCCGCAGCAACAGGTCCGTGACGAGGGGGCGGTGGTCCGAGGCGAGTGTCTCGGCCACCGCCGCGTCGCGTACCCGCACGGTGTCCTTGGACACCGCGACGTAGTCGATCCGCTGGACCGGGTCCTGCGCCGGGAAGGTGGGAGCGCCCGGCTCGATGTCCGTCAGCTCCTCCCACAGCGGGGCCAGTTCGGGGGCGCTCGGCGCCGCGTTGAAGTCACCGAGCAGGATCTGCCGCACCGGCCGCCGCTCCTGCTCCTGGTCCTCGGCCATGATCCGGCGGGTGTCGGCGACCTGAGCGGTCCGTACGGTCGGGTCGCCGCGGTAGTCGAGGTGCGTCGCGTACACGTGCACGGGCAGCCCCTTCACCCGCAGCACCACCTCGCCGAAGCCGGGCGCGGGCGCCGGCAGCGGATCCGGGTCCTGGGTGGAGAGCCGGGTGATGTCATGGTTCTCGGCGCTCACGATCCGGTAGCGGGACAGCACCGCGACGCCGAACTCGCGTCGTGGAGCGCCCGGTGCCGCCGGATCGAGGCTGTAGATCGGGGCGAACGACACCCGCATCCCGAGCCGCCGGCCCAGCTCGCCCGCCAGATCTCGCCACTCGCTGCGGGCGTCCCAGTGGACGTCGACCTCCTGGAGTCCGATCACGTCCGCGTGCAGCGAGCGGAGCTCGGCCACCTGCCGGTCGAGATCGAAGACGTTGTCCATCCCCGCACCCGCGTGGATGTTGTACGTCGCGACGCGCAGCGGCACCGGACGCTCCGGGCCGTGCCCGGCGGCCGACGCAGGTGGCGCGAGCGCCGCCCCCAACAGGCCCGCGGCAAGCAGGACTTCCACCGTACGACGACGCAGTGACATACCACTCCAGCCCTTGTCGGATCAGCGTCGGCACCGTACCCGCGAAAAGCCGGTTGTACGCCCGGACGGAGCTCTTATACGGTGTACGTCGTTTCCCTGTACGCCGTATAGGGGCCTGGAGCGACCCGGGAGTCCGTATGACGGCGAAAGCCGCCGAGCACAACCAGCTCTCGCCGACGAGCCATCCGCAGCGCTGGCTGATCCTCGGCGTGATCTGCCTCGCGCAGCTCACCGTGCTGCTCGACAACACCGTCCTCAACGTCGCGATCCCCTCCCTCACCCGGGAACTGGACGCCTCCACCGCCGACGTGCAGTGGATGATCAACGCCTACTCGCTCGTCCAGTCCGGTCTGCTGCTGACCGCCGGCAGCTCGGCCGACCGCTACGGGCGCAAGAAGATGCTGATCACGGGCCTCGCGCTGTTCGGCATCGGCTCGCTGGTGGCCGGGCTCGCCCAGTCGGCCGCGCAGCTGATCGCCGCGCGCGCCGGGATGGGCATCGGCGGCGCGCTGCTGATCACCACCACCCTTGCCGTCGTCGTCCAGATCTTCGACGAGAGAGACCGGGTGAAGGCGATCGGTATCTGGTCGACCGTCAACTCCGTCGGCTTCGCCGTCGGCCCGCTGATCGGCGGGGTCATGCTCGACCACTTCTGGTGGGGCGCGATCTTCCTGATCAACATCCCGGTCGCGGTCATCGCCCTGATCGCCGTGGCCCGGCTGGTGCCCGAGTCCAAGAGCCCGGCCGGGGAGCGTCCCGACCTGCTCGGCGCGCTGCTCTCCACCATCGGTATGGCCGCGGTCGTGTACGCGATCATCTCCGGGCCCGGGCACGGCTGGACATCGGGCCAGGTGCTGCTGACCGCCTTCGTCGGGATCGCCGTCCTCGCCGGTTTCGTGCTGTGGGAGCTGCACATCCCGTATCCGATGCTGGACATGCATTTCTTCCGCAACCAGCAGTTCATCGGCGCGGTCGCGGGCGCGATCCTGGTCGCCTTCGGAATGGGCGGCTCGCTCTTCCTGCTCACCCAGCAGCTGCAGTTCGTCCTCGGCTACGGTCCGCTGGAGGCCGGTCTGCGGACGGCCCCGCTGGCGCTGAGCGTCGTCGCGCTCAACCTGACCGGCCTGGGCGCGCGGCTGGTGCCCAGGCTCGGCACCCCCGTCACCATCGCCGCCGGCATGGGGCTGCTCGCCGCCGGTCTGGCGGCGATCGCCCTGCTGGGCGGGCACGGCTACGGCGGCATGCTCCTCGGCCTGGTCGTGATGGGGGCGGGCATCGCGCTCGCCATGCCCGCCATGGCCAACGCGATCATGAGCGCCATTCCGCCGGAGAAGGCGGGCGTCGGCGCCGGGGTCAACGGCACCCTCGCCGAATGCGGCAACGGCCTCGGGGTCGCGGTGCTCGGCGCGGTGCTGAACTCCCGGTTCGCGGCGCTCGTCCCCACCGCCGTCGGAGCCGCCTCGCTGCCCGCGGCACTGGCCGCCGCGACCGGCGAGGGGGAGCGCCGGCGCATCACGGACGCCTTCGCCTCGGGTCTTGAGACGAGTCAGCTGGTCGGGGCGGTGGCGGTGCTGGCCGGCGGACTGCTGGCCGCCGTGCTGCTGCGCCGTGCGGAGCGGGCAGAATCGGCTCGGGCTGACCCGGCCGCGGCAGCGGCATAGCATCGGACGGGATGGACCGGATCGTAAGACTCCGGTTTCTGGGCAAGGGGTGCGTATCCGGTTCGTCCCGCCGGCGAGACAAGGGAGTGCGCCATGGTGTCCGCGGCCGACCGCGTGAAGAACCCTGCCAGGACCAGTGTGTGGCTCGACGGCAGGGTTCCGACGCGCAGCC
Organism: Streptomyces sp. NPDC058221; assembly: GCF_042882365.1. Lineage (NCBI taxonomy): Bacteria > Bacillati > Actinomycetota > Actinomycetes > Kitasatosporales > Streptomycetaceae > Streptomyces > Streptomyces sp. NPDC058221. The sequence continues at coordinate 87,325 of NZ_JBHVWF010000001.1, forward strand.
GTAGATCGGACCAGCCGGCCGGTCTGGACCGGGAGAGGATCACGGCCGCGTCGGTCCGGCTGCTGGACGCCGAGGGCCTCGCCAGGTTCTCCATGCGCCGCCTCGCCGCCGAGCTGAACGTCACCGCGATGTCCCTCTACTGGTACGTCGACACCAAGGACGATCTGCTGGAGCTGGCCCTGGACTCGGTCCACGCCGAGATCGCGCCCCCGGCCACGGACGCCGACTGGCGCGACCGGCTGCGCGAACTGGCCACCAGCTACCGGGGCATGCTCGTCCGGCACACCTGGGCCTCCGCGCTGGCCGGGAACTTCCTGAACATCGGCCCGCACTCGCTGCTCTTCTCCTACGCCGTCCAGGACATCATCCGGGCCACCGGACTGCCGCTGAGGCACCAGCCGGGCGCGATGTCGGCGGTCTTCCAGTTCGTGTACGGGTTCGGCACCATCGAGGGCCATATCGTGCAGCGGTCCGCGGCGGCGGGACTCAGCCAGGACGACTTCTACCGGGAGTCGCTGGGCACCATCAGCGCCCAGCCGCAGCTGAAGGACCTGATGGAGGCCTCGAAGAGCATGATCGAGGCGCGCGGCGGCGGCACCGTCGAGGAGATGTGGGAGCGGGACTTCACCTTCGCCCTCGACCTGCTGATCGCGGGCATCGAGGCGATGCGCGGACGCACGGAGCGTTCCCCGGGGTCCGTTCAGTAGCCGCGTGCCGGGTCCACGGCCAGCGCCGGAACACGGCCCGCCACGAGCTCCCGCAGACACTCCGCGAAGTCCGCGACGATGTCCTCGTCCGCCGTGATGCCCGCGGAGTGCGAAGTGACCACCGTCCGGGGCAGCCGCCAGCAGAGGTCGCCGGGCGCGGCGGGCTCCTCGGGGAGCACGTCGAGCACCGCGCTCCCCACCGTGCCCGCGTGCAGCGCGGCCTCCAGCGCCACCAGGTCCACGGTCGCGCCCCGGCCCACATTGATGAACGCGGCGCCGCCCATGGCCGCGAACCGCTCCGCCCCGAAGTAGCCCCGGGTCGCCCCGGTCAGCGGAAGCGCGGAGACCACCCAGCGGGCGGCCACCGGCTCGTCCCGACCGGCCGTCGCGTCGAAGCCCGGCGGAGCCTCGCGCGGGGTGCGGGCCACGCCCACCGTCCGGATGCCGCAGGCCCGCAGCAGCCCGGCGACGGCCGAGCCGATCCGGCCGGTGCCGTGGACCACGGCCGTCTGCCCGGACACGAGCTCGGAAGGGATACGGCGCCACTCGGCCCGGCCCTGCTGCGCGGCGAACTCGGGGACGGACTGGCAGCCGGCCAGCACCCAGGCCAGCACGTACTGCGCGATCCGCTCACCCATCCGGCCCACCGTCCGGGTGAGCAGCGCGCCGGGCGGCCAGGGCCCGGCGTCCAGCAGGGCGTCCGTCCCGGCGTTCACGCTGTGGAACCAGAGCAGCCCGTCCCCGCGCAGCGCCTCCGGCAGCGTCGCACCGACGTACGCATAGGGGCCGTCCGGAACCGCGGGGTCCTCGCCCACCTGTTCCACCGGGCGCCCCAAGGTCCGCTCCAGTGAGCGGACCACGGGTGCGGCGAGGCCGGGTGCGGCCAGCAGCCGCAGCCGCGCGAGGTCTTCGGCACCGATCGCCGCAACGGTCACGAGGCGGGCCCGGTGGCGCTGTCCCCGTGCCCCCGCGCCCCGGACGCCGGCCGGGCGGGAAGTACGGCCGGCCGGAGGGCCACCAGGTCAGTCATCGGACGCGAGCCGCGCCGGGAAGCCGCCCGTAGCGATCGGGCTCCAGCGCTCGGGGGTGATCCTGATGATCGACTTCCCCTGCTTCACCATGGCCGCCCGGTACTCGTCCCAGTCCGGGTGCTCCCCCGAGATGGTGCGGAAGTACTCGACGAGCGGCTCGACCGAATCCGGTGAGTCGATCACCTCGGCCGAGCCGTCGATCTGCACCCACGGCCCGTTCCACTCGTCGGACAGGACGATCAGGCTCACCCGTTCGTCCCGCTTGGCGTTGCGGGTCTTGGCCCGTTCGGGGTACGTCGAGACGACGATCCGGCCCGCCTCGTCGACGCCGCAGGTGAGCGGGGAGCCCTGGGGGCGGCCGTCGGACCGGGTGGTCAGCAGGACCGCCCGGTGCCGTGGCCGTACGAATGCCAGCAACTCGTCGAGTTCCACGGCGGTGTTGGTCGCGATGTTGGATGCCATGGAACAGAGCCTACGACCGTGAGGTGCCGGACGGCCGGATCAGGCGGCCGGAAGGGAGTCGCCCTGCACGGCCTGGATGTCGAGCTCCACCCGCAGCGTCGTGCCGATCGCCGAGATGCCCGCCTGGACCACCTGGTTGTAGTTCATGGCGAAGTCCTCGCGGCGCAGCTCGGCCGTCGCCCTGAACGCCGCGCGCACGCCGCCCCAGGGGTCGGGGCCGGTACCGAGGTAGCTCAGGTCGAGGTCGACGGGGCGCTCCACCCCGTGCAGCGAGAGCTGGCCGTGCACGGTCCACCGGTCGGGGCCGGCCGGGGTCAGCCCGCCGGAGCGGTAGGTGATCTCCGGGTACCGGTCCGTGTCGAGGAAGTCCGGCGAGCGCAGGTGCTTGTCCCGCATGCCGTTGCCGGTGTCGATGCTGGCCGCGCTGATGACCGCGTCCACCCGGGAGCGCTGCACGTCCTCGGAGATCTCGATCCGGCCGCCGAACTCGGTGAACCGGCCGTGCACGCTGGAGATCCCCAGGTGCTGGGCGACCGCGCCCACCGAGGAGTGCGCCGGGTCCAGCGACCAGGCGCCCGGCGGCGGCAGCTCCACACCGCCCTGGCGTGCCAGTACCACCGTGCCGGCGTCGACCCGGCCGCTCGCCGTGACGAGGGCGGTCGAGGCGGCGGGGGCGTACCCGACCGCCGTCACGATGACGGTGTACGCGCCTGCGGACAGTGCGGCATCCGCCGCCACCGTCCCGTCCTCGTCGGCGGCGGCCCGCAGCACCTGCGTACCGGTCATGTCGGTGACCGTCACGACCGCGTGCTGGACGGCCCAGCCGTCCCGCGTCCGTACCTGTGCGCGAAGTCCCATCCCGTTTTCTCTCCTTGCTCAATGACCCGTCCGCTCACGGAAGAGGTCACTCAATGAGTCGGGCCCCGGGGCAGGGACGGCAGGCCGTCCCCTGCCTGCCGTCCCCGCCACCGGGGCCCATTTCCACTGCCCGGACAGCCTCTCCGCTCGAAGTGCCGTCCCGCCAGGGGTCTTGACTACTCGCCGGGGTGGGCGAGCTCGATGTCGTGGCCGTCGACCCCGCGACCGGCCACGGTCAGTGCGCCGGCCACCGGCGGGTAGCCGGTCGCGATGACCGAGTACTCGCCCGCGTCCAGGTCGGTGAAGGCGTACGCCCCGTCCTCCCCGGTCGTCGAGTTGGCGATCACGTTGCCGGCCGCGTCGATCAGCGTGACGCGGGCGTCCGGCAGCGGCCGCCGGCCGGAACCGGCCCGCACGACGCCCTGCACCAGCGCACCGGCGCGCAGTGCGGCCTCGACCCGGGTGACACCCTGGCCGCCGACCTCCACCGAGAGCGCCATCGGGCGGAACCCGGCGGCGTTCACCGCGACGGTCACCGCACCGGGGACCAGCTCACCGAAGGTGAACTCGCCCGACTCACCGGACTTGCCGGTGGCCAGCACGTCGCCGCGCACATCGGTCACGATGATCATGGCGCCCTCGACCGGCGCACCGCCCTCGGCGGCCCGCACGGTTCCGGCGAGACCGCTCGTACCGGCGAGCAGGATGTCGTAGGCGAGTGCGTCCTCGCCGACGACCACGGTGGACGCCTGCGGCTGGAAGCCGTCGGCAGACGCGATCAGCACGTACGAACCGGCGCCCGGGGCGTCCAGAACATAGCTGCCGTCGGGCTGCGCGACCGAGATGCCCAGCTGCCTGCCGCCCAGCGAGATCAGGGTGACCGCGGCCTGTCCGACGGGTGCGCCCTCGGCGCCGCGCACCACACCGCGTACCGCTGTGCCCTGCACGGCTGCCACCGGAGCGGCCTTGCCCATGTCGACGACGGTGTCGACGGCGGTGACGCCGGCCGAACCCTCGGAGACCAGTGCGGCGGTACCGGACGGGACCTCGGCGAGCGCCTCGGCCTCGGCCGGGGCGTCGTTCGCCGCCTTCGTCCGCAGCGCGACCTCCTTGATGAAGATCGTGATCAGGAAGGCGAGCAGGGCCGCCGGAGCCGCGTACAGGAAGACGTCACCGACGCCGTGCCCGTAGGCGCCCTCCACGACCGTACGCAAGGGCGGGGGCAGCTTGTCCAGGTCGGGGATGCCGCCGCCGCCGGTGCCCATGGACGCGCCCTGGGGACCGAGGTCGGTGAGGCCGTCCTTGACGTAGTGGGTGACACGGTTCGCCAGGACGGCGCCCAGTGCCGAGACACCGATGGCACCACCGAGCGAACGGAAGAAGGTGACGACGGAGCTGGCCGAGCCGAGGTCCGCGGGGTCGACCTGGTTCTGGGTGGCGAGCACCAGGTTCTGCATCATCATGCCGATGCCGAGACCCATCACGAACATGAAGATCGCGATGTGCCAGTACGTGGTGTCGTACCGGATGGTGCCGAGCATGCCGAGCCCTGCCGTGAGCAGGAAGCCGCCGCTGACCAGCCAGGCCTTCCAGCGGCCCGTCTTGGTGATGATCTGGCCCGAGAGGGTCGAGGAGATGAACAGACCCGCGATCATCGGGATCGTCATCACACCGGACATCGTCGGCGACTTGCCGCGCGCCAGCTGGAAGTACTGGCTGAAGAAGACGGTGCCCGCGAACATCCCGATACCGACGAACAGCGAGGCCAGCGAGGCCAGCGTGATGGTGCGGTTGCGGAAGAGCCGCAGCGGGATGATCGGCTCACGGGCCCGGGACTCGGTGAAGACGAAGAGCAGCGCGAGGACCAGGGAGCCGGCCAGCATCACGCCGGTCTGCCAGGACATCCAGTCGTACTTGTCGCCCGCGAAGGTCACCCAGAGCAGCAGCAGCGAGACCGCGGCGCTGATGAAGAAGGCGCCGGTCCAGTCGACCTTGACCTCGCGCTTGACGACCGGGAGCTTCAGGGTCTTCTGGAGCACGATGAGGGCGATGATCGCGAACGGCACGCCGACGTAGAAGCACCAGCGCCAGCCCATCCAGCTGGTGTCGGTGATGACACCGCCGAGCAGCGGGCCGCCGACGGTGGCGACGGCGAAGACCGCGCCGAGGTAGCCGCTGTAGCGACCGCGCTCGCGCGGGGCGATCATCGCGGCCATCACGATCTGGGCGAGGGCGGAGAGACCGCCGACGCCGATGCCCTGCACCACACGGCAGGCGATCAGCATGCCGCTGCTGGTCGACAGACCGGCGACGACCGAGCCGAGAACGTAGATGATCAGTGCTATCTGGACCAGCAGCTTCTTGCTGAACAGGTCGGAGAGCTTGCCCCACAGGGGGGTGGTCGCCGTCATCGCCAGCAGCGAGGCCGTGACGACCCAGGTGTACGAGCTCTGGCTGCCGCCGAGGTCGGAGATGATCTCCGGCAGGGCGTTGGAGACGACGGTGGACGACAGAATCGCGACGAACATGCCGAGCAGCAGCCCGGTGAGCGCTTCCATGATCTGCCGGTGTGTCATCGGCGTGCCGTCGGAGGAGTCGTTCCCTCCGTGCTTGGCGTGGCCGCCCCGCACACCGGTTGGTGTGGTCGTAGCCATTTAAATCCTTGTCTTTGCTTCTGTTACACGGGTGTACGGGTGTACGAGCCGTTGTGACTGTCGGCCTGCCGGGAGCGGCACTCGCCGCTGTGCTTTCCGGGGGCGCACCCGCCGGAACCGCGACAGGAGAAGCTGTCGCGCAGCCGGGCCAACAGGGTGTTGAGCTGTCCGACCTCTTCGTCGGACCAGTCCTGGAGATGGTGGGCGAACATTTCGGTGGTCCGGCAGTTCAGGTCGGACAGCACGTCCTTGCCCGCAGGGGTCAGCCGCAGGATCCGTGAGCGCTTGTCCGCCGGGTCAGGGGACCGTTCGATCCAGCCGCGTTCTGCCACGTGGGCGACGTGCCGGCTGGTCACCGACATGTCGACGTCGAGCAGCTCGGCAAGCCCGCTGATCCGCATCTCGCCGTGCCGGCTCAGCAGAGCCAGTACAGCGGCGGAACCCGCGGGGCATTCCGGCGGCAGGATGCGGCCGAGTCCTCGTTTCACCGCGCCGATGGCGCTGAGCTGCTGGGACAGTTCTTCGTACTGACTCCGTGCGGCCACGGGACCCCCAGACATCTCACACCGTCATCTTGTTGCTTAGGGCAACCATAGAAGCCGTTGGTTGCTGCAGGCAAACGAAAAGAGGCTTGCACAAGTAAAGGAACGCAAAAGGCTGCGTAGAGCTCGAGTCAAACCCCCAGCGTGTGCGGTGCGCGGGTGGCGGATGTGTTTCGTGCCACACCCGAGGCGTGCGGGGCGCCGCCCGCAGCCAGGCCCCCGGCCGGGCCGGGTTCACCCTTCCCGCGCTTTCCCGCGCTCGTGAGCGGTGTGCGGCCGCCCCTCGCGCAGGCGCCGGTCGCCCTTCGCGCATATATACGGGAGGTCGGGTGCGTGGGGCCTGCTGTGCACCCCAACTTGCTTGCCGCGCAGCGATGTTGCGCGGGACGCCCCGGTCCGGCGTCCGGGCGGTGCCCGGCGGGACCGTGCGGTTCGCCGCAGCTCATCCGCTCCTTCTCCACCGGATCCCCGGCTGCGGCCTCGTGCCTTCACCGCCCTGGGGGTTGGGCGCTTCCGCCGAGTTCGCTAGGGTCCTGGCCCATGGCACACAATCCCCACGCACCGCAGGGTCCCGAGGGCACCGGCGACCCGGCAGGCAACACTCAGATGTTCCGCGCCTTCGTCGACGAGGGCGAGCCGCAGCGTCGGCAGCAGCCGGCGGCCGTGTCGTCCGGGCCGAGGACCGGACTGATCGCCGGAGTCGTCGCGGTGATCGTCGTCCTCGGCGCGGTCGCCTGGCTCGCACTCGGCTGACCGGCTCTCCGTCCCCATCCGTCACTTCCAGCCCGTCACTTCCAGACGGCGGTGACGTCCCGGGTCTCGACATGCATGCCCAGGGGCACCCGCCAGGAGTCCACACAGACGGTGTACGTCTTCTTCCGCGCCGCTCCCGCGTCGATCGGCGCGGGCAGCGGCGCTGTCGATTCCCGGGTCGCCCAGTCGATCCCCAGCCCGCCGATGATGTGCGTGGCGAAGGTGACGGTGCCCGAACGCACCGGTGAACCGCCGGTGTTGCGGAACTCCACGGTCACCTTCTCGCACCAGCGATCGTCCGCCGCCGCGCGCCCCGGGGCCCCGACCTTCAGTACGGCGGGCCCTGCCGGAGCGGAGGAGCCCGGCGCGGACGGGGTCGCGGGGCCGGCCGAGCCGCTGCCGCTCCCGGAGCCGCTGCCGCCGGTGGAGCCGCCGGCCTCACTGTCCGGGGTACCGGAACCGCCCGGCGTACGACCCGGAGCACCTGGCCGCCCGGCGTCGCCGCCGGAGCCGCCGGCGGCGCCCGAAGCGTCCGTACCGCCGCCCTTCGCACCGCCCGCCTTCGCACCGCCCGTCCCGCGGGCCGCGGCCGAGGAGCCCGGCGAGGGCGAGCCACCCCCACGTCTCCCGTCCCCGGCGTCACTCCCGCGTCCGGACCCGTCCAGCGGGACCAGTGCGACCTTCCCCGAGGGCGCCACCGCGCCCGACGGTGTCCTGCCGGGGGCCGCCTGCGCGGCGCCGACGGCCGTGTAGCCGTCACCGCCCGACCCGTCGCCGCAGCCTGCCAGCGCCCCGCCCAGGCACAGCACGGCCGCCGAGGCGGCGATCATGGTGCCCCGGCGGCCGGGCGGGCCGAATGTCTGACGTCGCATCGCGCCAGTGTGGCTGACGGTCCGTCAATTCGGAACCCTTGCGCGGCTGCGCGCAGGTCAGTCGGCGATGAGCCCCTCCCTGAGCTGGGCGAGCGTGCGGGTCAGCAGGCGCGAGACGTGCATCTGGGAGATCCCGACCTCCTCGCCGATCTGCGACTGGGTCATGTTGGCGAAGAACCGCAGCATGATGATCTGCCGTTCCCGGGGCGGGAGTTTGGCGAGCAGCGGCTTGAGGGACTCGCGGTACTCGACGCCTTCCAGTGCCGCGTCCTCGTATCCCAGCCGGTCGGCCAGCGAGCCCTCGCCGCCGTCGTCCTCGGGTGAGGGCGAGTCCAGCGAGGAGGCGGTGTAGGCGTTTCCGACGGCCAGGCCGTCGACCACGTCCTCCTCGGAGACCCCGAGCGCCTTGGCCAGCTCCGGCACGGTCGGCGAGCGGTCGAGCTTCTGGGCGAGCTCGTCGCTGGTCTTGGTGAGGGCGAGCCGAAGCTCCTGGAGCCGGCGGGGCACCCGCACCGACCACGAGGTGTCGCGGAAGAAGCGCTTGATCTCGCCGACGACGGTGGGCATCGCGAACGTCGGGAACTCCACGCCGCGTTCGCAGTCGAACCGGTCGATCGCCTTGATCAGGCCGATCGTGCCGACCTGGACGATGTCCTCCATGGGTTCGTTACGGCTGCGGAACCGTGCCGCGGCGTAACGCACCAGCGGCAGGTTGAGCTCGATGAGTGTGTCCCGCACATAGGCCCGCTCCGGGCTGTCCGTTCCTTCGGGGCCCGGTGCGGGACCCAGTGCGGCAAGCCGCACGAACAGTGAGCGGGACAGCGTGCGGGTGTCGATGGCTTCCGACGAGCTGGTGAGCACAACGGGTGCGGGTGCGCTCTTGGTGAGCGTGAGCACCTTCGAGCTGCCCTGTTCTGCGGACATGCCACCCCCTTGAGGTCGCGGACGGTCGCGGTGGCCGCGACCATCGGAGGAACGCAGCCTCCACCTGAATACCGGAGGGGAGGCGGCGGCAAACGCGGTTCCCGCAGAATGTCACATGTCGGCAACACGCTGTAGTGACTTGTCGACAAGTCTTGGGGGAGTCTGTGCAGTTAACAAGGGGTGTGCCGCATTTGGTCCGGCGGGATCGGCTCGGGTGCTGTTTACCCGTTCCGGTTACGCCTCGATCCTGTTTGCGGATCGAAGCCGGGCGAAACTTCGGGCGAGGAGTCTTGACACATGCATCTGTGAGACACCCAGTTCGGCACTGATCTGGGACTGCGTCAGATTGCTGTAGTAGCGCAGCAGCAGGATCCGCTGTTCGCGCTCGGGAAGCTGGACGAGCAGGTGCCGGACCAGATCGCGGTGTTCGACCCCGGCCAGGGCCGGGTCCTCGTAGCCGAGCCGGTCCAGCAGCCCGGGCAGCCCGTCACCCTCCTGGGCGGCCTCCAGCGAGGTCGCGTGGTACGAGCGCCCCGCCTCGATGCAGGCCAGCACCTCGTCCTCGGAGATCTTCAGCCGTTCGGCGATCTCCGCGGTGGTGGGCGAGCGGCCGTGAGCGGTCGTCAGGTCCTCGGTGGCGCCGGTGACCTGGACCCAGAGCTCGTGCAGCCGGCGCGGTACGTGGACGGTGCGCACGTTGTCCCGGAAGTACCGCTTGATCTCGCCGACCACGGTCGGCATCGCGAAGGTGGGGAACTGGACACCGCGTTCGGGGTCGAACCGGTCGATGGCGTTGATCAACCCGATCGTGCCGACCTGGACGACGTCCTCCATCGGCTCGTTGCGGCTGCGGAAGCGTGCCGCCGCGTACCGCACGAGGGGGAGGTTGGCCTCGATCAGCGCCGTCCGGACCCGTCCGTGCTCCGCGGTGCCCGGCTCAAGACCCTTGAGCTGCCCGAACAGCACCTGCGTGAGGGCCCTGGTGTCCGCGCCCCTGGTCCTGGCGGGCGTGACGGTGTCGTCGGGCGTCTCGGTCTCGATCGTCTGCACCGACGCGGGCTGCTGCACCGGCTGGGCCGGTTGCGCCGACTGGATCGTCGGGCCCGCCGGTGGCTGGGCCTGAGCCGTCCGGGCGGTCGGCGCCGCCGGGGCGCTCGTTGCCGCCGGGGCGGTCTGCGCCGTCTGGACGGTCTGGGGAGGCACTTGAGGCGCTGTACTGGCCGGCACGATGACGCCACCCCTTTGCGGTCAACTTCGGTCAACTCATCCGTCAAAAGCGGTCATAGCATCACAAGACATGTCCACTATGTGCAAGCACCCCATAGCGCCGTGTTGACCTTGAATCGGTTTAAACACAAAGAAAAGCCCCTCACCGCTGTGGTGAGGGGCTCGCAGGGCCGAAGGGGTCAGAACGGGTAGTCGGCGATCACCCAGGTGGCGAATTCACGCCACTGACCGGCGGCCGCCTGGTGGGCCGGATGCTCGATGTAGCTCTTCAGCGCGGCCTCGTCGGCCACGGCCGAGTTGATGGCGAAGTCGTACGCGATCGGCCGGTCGGTGATGTTCCAGGCGCACTCCCAGAACTCCAGTCCGGGGACCTTGTCCGCCAGCTCCTGGAAGGCCCGGGCCCCTGCGACGACCCGCGGATCGTCCCGCTCGACGCCGTCGTTCAGCTTGAACAGGACCAGATGGCGGATCATGGGGGGTACTCCTACTTCACGAGCTCGGACATGAAGTCGCCGACGCTCTGTGCGGCACTCGAAACGCCTTCGAACCCTACCTGGACGAGATCCGCGGCCCGGGCCGGGGACGTGATGATCGTGTAGAGCACGAAGACGACTATCAAGTAGAGAGCGATCTTCTTCGCTTGCACCATCGGCCCCTGACTCCCCTTCGTTCCCTGTGCAGTCGGGCGAGTCTATCCGCACGCATGGCCGTATCCGCCTGCTGTTTCCGATCACTCATCCGGTCTTTAAGGACCAAGGACCCGGCGATCGGGGCCCTTTGCCCGGCCATGTGGCTCCTGCTGGGAGGCAGGATGGATGACGAGCCCGGCGGATGTGGCAGAAGTCCGCAGGGCGAGGGACAGGCCCCTCTGTGGGGTCCTCGCCGCGGCACCCCCCCGATCGCGGCGAGGGCTGGTAGGGCCCGTCCTCATCGGGGGGAGCGGCTTGTCCCCCCGATGCCGCTTCCCCCGACCTGAGCAGACGCACGGCACGCAGGCCCCGGCTCGTTCCCGAGCCGGGGCCTGCGTCGTGTCCGACGACCGGTCTGCGTCGCACCCACCGACCGGGACGGAACGCAGTGAAGGGGCAGACCCAAACGGATCTGCCCCTTCATCTACCTGCGGTAGCGGAGGGATTTGAACCCTCGGTGAGTTTCCCCACACTCGCTTTCGAGGCGAGCTCCTTCGGCCGCTCGGACACGCTACCGAGAGAAAGCTTAGACCATCCTGGCCGTGCTTCGAAATCCGATGGCCCGAAGTACCCCGGGGGCGCGGGGAAGCCAGGTCAGCGGTCGCGGAAGAAGGCTGTGAGGCGGGCCGCGCAGTCGGCTTCCAGCACTCCGGGGATCACCTCGGGGCGGTGGTTGAGCCGCCGGTCGCGTACGACGTCCCAGAGCGAGCCGGCCGCTCCGGCCTTCTCGTCACGGGCCCCGTAGACGACCCGGGCGACGCGGGACTGCACCAGGGCGCCCGCGCACATCGTGCAGGGCTCCAGGGTGACGACCAGGGTGCATCCGGACAGCCGCCACTCGCCGAGCGAGGCGGCGGCCCGGCGGAGCGCCAGGATCTCGGCGTGCGCGGTCGGGTCGCCGGTCGCCTCGCGTTCGTTGTGTCCCGAGGCGAGCGGTGTGCCGTCCGGGGCGAGGACGACGGCGCCGACCGGCACATCGCCGGCCGCCGCCGCCCGGTCGGCCTCGTCCAGGGCGCGGCGCATGGCCGCCCGCCACGGGTTCCGTACGGGATCGTGCGGTGGATCGTGCGGTTGGGGCCGGTCGTGCGGGTGCGGTGCTTCGGTCACCCGCGGACCTTAACGGACGGTCTCCAGGACCTCGGCCGCTCCCAGCGCGTCCGCGATCTCCACCAGTGCGTCGGTCCGCAGCATCAGCAGCTCCGCCTCGGGGAGCCCGAGGTCGGACAGGACCCCGGTGTCACCGAGCGGACCTGCCGGTACGGCGTCGAGCCCGTCGTCGTCATCGTTGTTGTCGGCGTCGTGGTCGTTGTCGGGGGTGTTGTCCGGCTCGCCGTCCTCGGTACCGTCGAGGCCGACGAGTTCTTCGAGTGCGGCAATCGAGTCCTCGGCCCCGGGTTCGCGGCCGAGCAGTTCATCGGTGAGCAGGATCTCCCCGTACGAGGAGCGGGTGGCGGCGGAGGCGTTCGAGACGTAGATGCGCGGGTCCTCCTCACCGTCCACCCGGATGACGCCGAACCAGGCGTCCTCCTGTTCGATGAAAACGAGCACCGTGTCCTCGTCCACCGAGGCTTCACGGGCCAGATCCGTCAGATCGGACAGGGTCTCCACATCGTCGAGATCCGTGTCGCTCGCTTCCCACCCGTCTTCGGTGCGCGCGAGCAGTGCGGCGAAGTACACCGTGACTCTCCCACTGGTCTAGGGGCCTCTCGTGTGCATCAGACCGGGCTCGATCCAAACGAAAGAACCTAGGTGTGTCGGTCCGGCGGGAGGGAAGTCGGTGGTCCGGCTGCCCTGCGTCCCGCCCATCGGAATCGTGGCAGAAAGCAGGGCCTCGCGAGAGCAGTTCCGCCGTTGCGTCGGCCACCAGTTCTGCCGGAGACGGCCATCGGGGGGTTCTTCCGCAGGCCGGACGGCTACCAGCGAAACGTCCGCATCCGCATGGCCTGGCGCATTCGGGCGGCCTTGACCCGCCGCGGCTGGACCCGGTCGCGCAGCGCCTTGGCCTCGTGAAGCTCGCGGAGGAACTGGGCGCGGCGCCTGCGGCGCTGCGCGTCGCTCTCCTGCGGCTCGGACGGGTCCGCCCCGTCCCGCTTCTGCTGCGCCCCGTCCGGCATCGGCTCATCACCCCAAGGCTGGGTCCGTATGCCACCACCTTCCCCCCGAACGTGTGGTTGATGCCAGCGCACGGGTACGGGAGGCGCGGCTACTGTTGGTCCCATGCGGATCCACGTCGTCGACCACCCGCTGGTCGCGCACAAACTCACCACCCTGCGCGACAAGCGCACCGACTCCCCGACCTTCCGGCGCCTCGCCGACGAGCTGGTCACCCTGCTCGCGTACGAGGCCACCCGCGATGTGCGCACCGAGCAGGTCGACATCGAGACCCCGGTGACACCCACCACCGGAGTGAAGCTCTCGTATCCGCGGCCCCTGGTCGTGCCGATCCTCCGGGCCGGCCTGGGCATGCTCGACGGCATGGTGCGGCTGCTGCCGACCGCCGAGGTGGGCTTCCTGGGCATGATCCGCGACGAGGAGACGCTCCAGGCGTCCACGTACGCGTCCCGTATGCCGGAGGACCTCTCGGGCCGCCAGGTGTACGTCCTGGACCCGATGCTGGCCACCGGCGGCACGCTGGTCGCTGCCATCCAGGAGCTGATCAAGCGCGGTGCGGACGATGTCACCGCCGTCGTGCTGCTCGCCGCGCCCGAGGGCGTCGAGGTGATGGAGCGAGAGCTGGCGGGGACGCCGGTCACCGTGGTCACCGCCTCGGTCGACGAGCGGCTCAACGAGAACGGCTACATCGTGCCGGGCCTCGGAGACGCGGGCGACCGGATGTACGGCACCGCCGACTAGGGGTTTCGTCCGGATCAGGCCGGATCGGGCTGGATCAGGCCTGATCCGGCGCTCGGCCGGTGCCGCCCGCCCCCACGGTCCTCAGCACGAGGACGGCGCGGGTGACGGCTTGGTCAGGGCGGTCAGGGCGGTGGAGGCCGCCTTGGGCGTGCTGAACGCCTTGAACTTCGTACCGATGATCAGATCGACGTCCGCGCCCTTGCGGGCGTCGGTCTTCGTCGCGGCCCCGGGCAGCTGCGTGCCGAGCACCGGGAAGGTGCCGTTGACCGCGGTCGGGGCGCCCAGCAGTATGCCGGTCCCGGCGACCTTCTTGTCGTACGCGGCCGGGGCGTTGCCGACCTTGCCGATCGTGAAACCGCGCTTCTTCAGCTCATCGGCCGCGGCCTTCGCGAGCCCGCCGCGCGGGGTCGCGTTGTAGACGTTGACCTTGATCTTCGTGGGCTTCGGCAGGGCCCTGGCGGGCGCGGACGGCCTGGCGGACGGGCAGTCCGCCTTGCGGTCGGCCGCGCTGGCCGTTCTGTCGCCGCCCGTGAAGACATCGATGAGCTGCAGCGTGCCCCACCCGGCCAGCCCCAGGGCTGCCACGGAGGCGATGGCCGCGAGGACCAGTTTGCTGCGACGGCGGGGGCGCCGCATGCGCGGGTACTTGTCACCCGTGATGCGGTACTTTCCGCCCATGCCGGGGGGAGTGAGCATGCTCATGAGCGCAGCGTAGTGCGGCCCGGTGATGATGCCTACTAAATGATCAATGGATCGCACCCGTCCGAGTGGGAAAGCACCCGAACGAACCCCGCGGGAGGTCGAACAGACCGGTGTGGTGTCTCAGCCGAGTTCGAGCACGCGGGCGTGCAGCACCTGGCGCTGCTGGAGCGCGGCGCGGACCGCGCGGTGCAGTCCGTCCTCCAGATAGAGGTCGCCCTGCCACTTCACGACGTGCGCGAACAGGTCGCCGTAGAACGTGGAGTCCTCGGCGAGAAGCGTTTCGAGGTCCAGCTGGCCCTTGGTGGTCACGAGCTGGTCGAGGCGGACCGGGCGCGGCGCGACATCCGCCCACTGCCGGGTGCTTTCCCGGCCGTGGTCGGGATAGGGCTGCCCATTTCCGATGCGCTTGAAGATCACACGGAAAGCCTACCGGTCAAGGGCCTCCGGGCGCAGCCATGGGGCGGGACTGCGACGCCGGTCGAGGCGGCATATAAGCGTCGATTCCGGAATTGACACCGTGATGAGTGAGAGCGCCAGCGTGAGCGGGGGCGCACGCGAGGGCGCGAAGAGCGGTGGCAGACGAGTCCGGTCCGCATGGCCGGTCCGGGCTCACTTGCCCTTGGCCGCCGTCTTCGCGGCCTTGGCGGCCTGCTTGGCCTCCTGTTTGTACGTGCGGACCTCGGTGAGGGACTCCGGCCCGGTGATGTCGGCGACCGAGCGGTGCGAGCCGGCCTCCCCGTACGCCCCCGCGGCCTCCCGCCAGCCCGGTGGGCGGACGTTGAACTGCTTGCCCAGCAGCGCCAGGAAGATCTGTGCCTTCTGGGTGCCGAACCCGGGCAGAGCGTTGAGCCGTTTCCGCAGCTCGGCCCCGGTGGCGGCATCGCTCCACACCGCGTCGGCCACCCCGTCGTACTGCGCCACCAGGTACTGGCACAGCTGCTGCACACGCTTGGCCATGGAGCCCGGATAGCGGTGCAACGCGGGTTTGGCGGTGAAGAGCTCGACGAAAGCCTCGGGGTCGTACGTGGCGATCTCATGGGCGTCCAGATCGTCCCCGCCCATCCGCTGCGCCAGGGTGTACGGGCCGGAGAAGGCCCATTCCATCGGCACCTGCTGGTCCAGCAGCATGCCCACCAGGGCGGCGAGCGGGCTGCGCCCGAGGAGTTCGTCCGCCTCCGGCTGCTGGGCGATCCGGAGAGTGATGTCTGGGCCGTTGTCGCTCTTGGTCATGGCCCGATCATCGCGAGAGCGGGGTGCGACGGCCAGCACCATCACCGTTGGAGGAGCTGTTCGCCGTCGATTGCAGCCGTTTGCCGCTGTTTGTCGTCGCTTGCCGCTGCTCGTGGGGCGGATGCGCTCGTCACCAGGCCCCTCGGTGGGCCACCCCCAGGAAGAGGGAGGCGACGGCGAGCGCGAGGAAGAGGCCGGGAAGCCAGTAGCCGTGGTCGCGGGCGCGCAGATGGACGCCGACGGCCCCGATGAAGAACAGCGCCAGGCCCGCCGCGGCGGCCGTGCCGATCAGCGGGACGGCGAAGCCGAGGAGCAGTCCGGCGGCTCCCGCCGCCTTGAGCACGCCCAGCCCGAACAGTGAGGAGACGGGCACACCCGCCTTCTCCATGTTGACGAGGATCGGTTCGTAGCGGCGGAAGTCGAGTACCGCGGACATGGTGTTGGCGGCGGCGGTCAGCACGGTGACCGCTGTGAAGAGGATGAACAGCATGGTGTTCTCCCGTTTCCCGGGCCGGTCAGCCGAGGCCGGCGGGTGGCAGCTTGTCGGGGTTGGCGACGTTGTAGATGTCGCTGATCTGCTCGCCGTCCGGCGTCAGGTCGAGGACCATCACGGCGAACGGGGTGTCGCCGCTGAACAGCACCGCCGCGGGGTCGCCGTTGACCTGCCGGTAGGCGATCTCCAGGCCGTCGCGGTGCGAGGCGCGGGTGATCAGCAGCCGGGCGACGCTGTCGCGGCCGTGCACCGGGCGCGGTCCGGCCGCCGGGGACTTCCCGCCGCCGTCGGCCCAGAGGGTGACGTCGGGGGCGAGCAGTCGCATCAGGGCGGCCAGATCGCCGCCGAACACCGCGTCCAGGAAGCGTTCGGTGGCGCGCCGGTGCAGCAGCGGATCGGGGCGGTAGCGCGGCCGTCTGGCCTGGACGTGGTCACGGGCGCGATGGGCCAGCTGGCGTACGGCGGCGGGGCTGCGGCCCAGGATCTGCGCGGTCTCGGTGTGCGCGTAGCCGAAGACCTCGTGCAGGACGAAGACGGCGCGCTCCAGCGGGGTCAGCGTCTCCAGGACGACGAGCATCGCCATCGACACGGACTCGGCGCGCTCCGCCCGGTCGGCGGCCCCGTCGTCGGCGGGCGGCGGGGCGTCGGCGGCCGAGACGAGCGGCTCCGGCAGCCACGTACCGATGTACGTCTCGCGGCGGCGGTCGATGGCGGCCTGGCGCGAGAGGGCCTTGTTCACGGCGATCCGTACGAGGTAGGCGCGCGGGCTCTCGATCGGCTCCGCGTCGGGCGCCTCGTTGCGGGCGGTCCAGGAGAGCCAGGTCTCCTGGAGGACGTCCTCCGTGTCGGCGACGCCGCCGAGCATGTTGTAGACGAGCGAGAACAGCAGCTCGCGATGGTCGACGAACACATCGGTGGCATCGCCGGAGGCGGACGCGGCCCCGGGGTCGGGGCCGGTTCCGGGTCGGTGGCCGGGGGCGGGTTCGGACATCAGGTGCCTCCTGTCGCGGTTACACCCTGAGAGCGCTGCCGGGGGCAGGAGTGTGACATCGGACGGAGACCCGACGGCCGCTCGGCCCGCAACCGGCTCCGCTCTGCCCGCCGAGCCGGTCCGCCCGACTCCGCAGACAGCGGGCCTCGGGGATGCTCAGGGTCGCGGCGGCGGCCACGAGGTAGGCGGCGCGCCCACCGTCCGGGTCACCGTCCCGGCCCAGCAGGTGGGCGCGGACCGCGTCCAGCCGTTGGTTGCCCGCGAGCCGGTCGCCGAGCGCGTCGACTTCAGCGAGCCCGGCTCGTGGCCCGTGGCCCGTGGCCCGTGGCCCGTGGCCCGTGGCGACGGCGACGGCTCGGCCGACTTCGGCCATCGGTGCGCGATCAGGCCGGCACGGGCGCCTCCGCGGGGGCGGATGGTCCGGGCGGCCCGCCCGATCCCGACGGTGCGGCCGATCCGTCCGCAGCGACCGCCACGGACCCCGGCTCCGGCGCGCGGCGCGCGGTGCGGCGTTCGGCCTGCGGAAGGTGTGCGATGACGTGTGCGTGGAAGCGGTCCACGGCGTCGTCGACGCTGCGGATGAAGCCGGATTCGGCGTTGCCGCGCGAACCGCCCATGCCCTTGAAGAGGGAGAGCCGGAAACCGGCGATCCGGCTGCCGTCCCTGGGGAGCATGTCGCCCGGCTCGGGGCGCAGGCGCTCCAGGGTCCCCCGTGGACCGTTGTGCCCCTCGACGAGCGTTTCGACGTGGAGGTCGGCCGGCGCCTCGGCCAGCTGCCGCATCAGACGCTTGGCCGAGGTGAGGGGGTACGCGCCCTCCGGCACCGGGATCTGCACCGAGGTGCGAAGCTTTCCGGTCCGCAGATCGGCGGTGATCGTGATGATGCCGGGCGAACCGTCGACGCGCAGTTCGGCCGTGAGCCGCCCCTCCTCGCAGAGCTGTCCGGCGAGCGCCGCCCGCCGGGACTGCGGGGTGGTGCCGCGCGAGGCGCGCTGCACGGGGAGCGCCTTCTGGCCCAGTTGGCCGCCGAGCCGCAGACAGACCTGGCGGATGAGCCGCTCCCAGCTCTCGACGACCTCGACGGCGCGCGGATCGTCCGGGCTGAGCGTCTCCGTGTCGATGCCGTTGCGTACGGGCACCCACGACGGGCCCATGTTCTGGAAGCCGTGGCAGCCGGAGTTCTCGTGCTGGAGGTAGTGCAGCAGTTCCTGGAGGAGCCAGGCGTGCGCGGCGTTGCTGACGCCCTCGTGCCGGATCAGCATGTGTGCCTGATGGGCGACCTCGGCCCAGGACAGGTGCCACAGGGCGACCTTGTGCTTGCGCCGTCCGTCGGTCTTGACGTCGACGAGCGGACTGCCCTCCAGGGCCACGTCGTTGGACAGCGTGATGACGGCCTCGTAACCGCGCCGGGCGGCGATGTCCATGTAGTTCTGGGCCTGCTCCGACTTCAGCGGATTCCCGTTCGTCTTCGTCTCGACGAGGGCGGTCCACAGCTTGCCGGCCCGCTCCACCCGGATCACCCCGTCCGGACGCTTGGGGGTGTCCCCGTGCGGGAGCGAGACCTCGGTGAACGTCTGCATGCGGCCGGCCGGCGCGCCGAACGCGGCCGTCAGCCTGCGCCCGAACTCCGGTACCTGCGCCATCACGGACAGCAGTACGGAGGTCGCCCGCACCTCCCGTTCCTTGTCGCTCTTGAGCGACGGCGCGGGGAACAGCCGCGCGGACCTCCATGTGTCGTTCTCGGCCAGCGACTTCCTCACCACGGCCGGGAGCGTCACCTTCTTCTTGGCGGTCCGGGGGCCACGGGCGCGCTTGGGCGGTGCAGCCGCCGCATCCGTACCGCCGGCTTCGCGAACCGGCTGCCGGGGCAGCGAGACGGGCTGCGGGATGAGCTGCGCGGCGGCGGGCCCGGGGGCCCCGCCGGTGGGGGGCGAGGGGCACGCCGGGGGATCCTGCGCGGCCCCCGCCGGCACAGCCTCGCCGGAACTCCCGTGCCCGTCGCCGGCCGCTTCCCCGCTCGGCTCCTCGTGCTCCCCCTCGTCGTCGACGTCGATACCGAAGTCCGTGGCAAGACCGGCCAGTCCGGTCTCGTATCCCTGGCCTATGGCCCGGTACTTCCACTCCGTGCCGCGCCGGTACAGCTCACCGAAGATGAAGGCGCTCTCCACCCCGGCGTCGGCGATCGAGAATCCGAGCAGTACCTGGCCGGTGCGGTCGGCGACGGTCATCCTCAGATCGTCCAGTTCGCCGAACCGGGAGCCCCCGTACCGGCTCGCGGCCACCACGAGACGTTCCACGTCCGCGGGGACGGCGGTCAGATCGAGGCTGATGCGGTCCTCGCTGCCGCTGTCGGTCGGCGTCTTGCCCAGCAACTGCACGCTGCCGTCGTCGGCGGCCGGGTTGTTGTAGTAGAAGAAGTCGGCGTCGCTGCGGACCTTGCCGTTGGCGTCCAGCAGCAGTACGGACACATCGGCGTCGCCGTCCCCCTCGTTGCTGCTCCAGCTCAGACTCGCGATGACCGCTCCGGCGTCGTCGCTCAGCTCCGCCAGGCCTACGTTGGCGCCCTTGGTCAGCTCACGCATGCGGTCCCCCCAGACGCGCAACCGCGTCGGGGCGCGCCCTGGCAACGGCTGCATATTGACAGGTGACACAGCGCAACCCGCTGCACACGAGGTAAACGGTAGCGCCGATATGGAGCAGCTGTGAAGGAATCGTGAGGTCCGGATGCGGTGGGACGCGGTGCAGACGCACCGGATCCGTACGGCGACCGGTCGCTGCGGCCGCGACCGATCGAAGCCGTACGCTCAACAGCTGAGGAACGGGCGGATGATCGGGGAGCAGCGGTGGCGTTCGGCAGGGGCAGGAAGACCGAGGAGCCACCGGTGGAGCCGGTGGCGTGGGCGGACGTCCGTACCTTCGTGGTCAGCAGCGAGGAGAAGCCGGTAACCGTCAAGCGCAAGCGGGGTGTTCGCGGACCGCGTGCGATACGCGTCCCCAAGGGCGGCAAGGACTTCCGGGTCAACGCCCCCTGCGCGTATCTGGCCCCCGCCTCACGCCCCGCGCCCGGCCTCGCCCTCTACGAGGACCCGGAGGCGCGGCACCTGCTCTGTTACGTCGGTGACCCCGTGGACGTGGACGGGGAGCGGCACCATGTGGTCCGCGACGGACAGGGAGGGGTCCTGGGGACGCTGCGCCGGATACCGCCCCGGCGGCCCTTCCGGCACACCTGGCGCATCGATCAGCCCGGACGCCCCGAGATCGTCGGGCGCAACGAGTGGGCGGCCGGTGACTCCGCGAAGGAGGCCGTCGGGCGCGTGGCCGTGAAGGCGGCCATCGGACTGGTGGGCGCGCTCGCGGACTTCGGTGCGGAGGGCGGTGACCAGCCGTCGAAGCCGCGGACGCTCGAATGGACCGTGGACGGCGAGGTGGTGATGGTGTCCGAGGGCAGCGCGGAGGTCACCGTGAAGGCGGACTGGGTGGACCGCCGCCTGGCCTTCGCGTTCGCGCTGGTGGGGGACCGCTGACCTCGGGGCCGCGTTCCGGCGAAGACGGCCACCGCCGCCACTCCGCCGCACATCTGATGCCTGACGCCAGATGCCTGACGCCAGATGCCTGACGCCAGATGCCTGACGCCAGATGCCTGACGCCAGATGCCTGACGCCTGATACCTGAGGTCTGAATACCCCTGAGGTCTGCGCAGGTTCTCGTCCACGCCCTACCCGGGGTGTGGAGTCTCCCGCGCCCGCGCCTGGTGTCGGCGGGCCTTGAGCCGGTTCCCGCAGGTCTTCATCGAGCACCACCGTGCGGTGTTGGCACGGCTGCGGTCCAGGACGAAGAGGCGGCATTCAGAGTTCTCGCACGGCCGCAGACGGCCGGGCATGCGCTCTTTGACGTCCGCCCAGGCGAGCACGAGTTCCACGGCGAGCCCGCGCCCGGGCGGGGCCTCCACGCTCCAGCCGACACCCGAGGCGCTGGGCTGCGGAACCTTGCGGACGCCCGCGAGGACCTGGTGCAGACCGGGCTCCGAGGACGTGCCCGACTCCACCGCCTGGAGCGCGTCCCGTGCGGTGCGCAGCCACCGGCGCTCCTCGTCACCGCCGGAACCGCCGTGCTCCCGCGCCCACTTGTCCAGCTCGCGGTCCTCACGCCACAGGTCCTGGCGTCGGCCGTCCACGACCGGGGTGCTGTTCAGCGCCTGCATCAGGGCTTGGTCGTCCAGCACGGTCCTCACCTTCAACTAACTCCATCAAGTCATTTGACAGGTTACTTCAACGGCGGTCTACTGGCATCAAGTCGTAACCATCAAAAAGCGTCGAAGGGGTTAGTCATCATGGTTGAGGTCAGCCACCGGTACGCGACCGTGCGGGGACATCGCGTCTTCTACCGCGAGGCAGGGCCCCGAGAAGCACCCACGCTCGTGCTCCTGCACGGATTCCCGACCAGTTCACGCATGTTCCGCCACCTCATTCCGGCGCTGGCCGATCGATTCCACGTCATCGCCCCGGACCACCTCGGCTTCGGCAACTCCGACGCCCCGTCCGTGGACGCGTTCACCTACGGCTTCGAGTCCCTGACCGACATCACCGAAGCCCTGCTGGACCGGCTCGGCGTCACCCGCTACGCCCTGTACGTCCAGGACTACGGCGCACCCATCGGCTGGCGGCTGGCCCTGCGCGCCCCGGAGGCGGTCACCGCGGTGATCACGCAGAACGGCAACGCCTACGAGGACGGCTTCGTACCGGACTTCTGGAAGCCTGTCTGGGAGTACGGCGAAGATCCGGGCCCCCGGACCGAACCCGCCGTCCGCAGCGCGCTCTCGCTCGACGCCATCCGCCGGCAGTATCTGCACGGAGTGGACCGGCCCGAGCTGGTCGATCCCGACACCTGGGCCGCCGACCACCGCGAGGTCAGTCGGCCCGGCAACGACCTCGTGCAGCTCTCCCTGTTCCGCGACTACGCCGGCAACCGGCCCCTCTACCCGCAGGTGCACGCCTACTTCCGGGACCGCCAGGTCCCCCTGCTCGCGGTATGGGGCGCAGCCGACGAGATCTTCGGCCCGGACGGAGCGCGTGCCTTCGCCAGGGACCTGCCGGACGCGGAGATCCACTTGGTCCCCGGCGGTGGACACTTCCTGCTCGAGAGCCATCTGGACACCGTGGCCGGGTATGTACGCGGGTTTCTGACCGCCGCCGCGTCACCGGCGTGAAGACCGTGGCGGGCGGGCAGGGCCGGCCCCGGCCGCCGGACGCTCTTCGCGTGCACCCCTGAGCCGTTGCGCGCATACGCTCACGACGCGTCCGTGGGTTGACAGACTGCACGGATGATCGATGACCTTCCCGCCGGCCTGAGGGTCCGGCGCCCTGTCGAGGAAGACCACCCCCGTGTGCTCGCCGTACTGGGCACCTGGTGGGGCGGCCTGAAGGGCGAAGCCGGAGCGACGGAACGTGCGCTGCTGCTGCCCAGGCTGTACTTCCAGCACTTCACCTCGACCAGCTTTCTGGTCGAACGCGATGAACGCGATGAACGCGATGAACGCGATGAACGCGGCGAACGCGGCGAACGCGGCGAACGCGAGGGTGGTGAGATTGCCGCCTTCCTGGTCGGCTTCATGTCGCAGGCAGACCCCGGCACCGCCTACGTACACTTCGTCGGCGTCGACCCGGCCCTCCACGGGCAAGGTGTCGGGCGGTCCCTCTACCGGTCCTTCTTCGCGCTCGCCCGGTCCCACGGCCGCCGCCACGTCCGCTGTGTCACCAGCCCGGAGAACACCGCGTCGCGGGCGTTTCACGCCAGGCTCGGCTTTACGGCCTCCGCTGTGAAGCGGGACTACGACGGTCCCGGACTCGACCGGGTGACGTTCGCCATCGACCTTGCCCCGCGACCGGAGAACGGACCGGAGAACGGACCGAAGAGCGGACCGGAGGGCTCCGCACGGTCTTGTCGAGACGGCGGATGAGACCGCCGGTATCGGAGGTCCCCGCAGCAGGCTGCGGGGACCTCCGATACATCCATCAATGACGAAATTTGCAGTCGCATGCTGTCGAGCGATGTGTCGAATGTCGCGTCGATGCGGGACAGTGCGTGAATATCGGCTAGAGATCTGCCCGAATATGCCGATAGTTCCGCAGAAGGTCCGACCAAGTATGGGTAGGGGTCGCAAGTAGGCCGATTTGACCGTAGTTTGCAAAGGGTAACCAGTCTCTGGCTACACTCGCTGCGCATGAGCAACAGGAACAGGTGCTTGAAGGAGCTGTCCCCGAGGGTGGTCATACGCAGGACCGGCGGGCCGGGTGGTCTGGTCTCCACCTGATGGCTGCGCGACACAAGCAGAAGCGCGAACCGCGCGCCCACTGGCTGCTGCTGGCCCTCTCGCTGGCCCTGGTGGCGGCGGTGCTGGTCTTCCAGGGCTGGACCAAGCACGAGGTCGACGCCGCCAGGACCAGACTGAACTGTGCCGAGCCCGTGCCCGATGGCGTGAACACCACGAGTCCGGTGCTGACGAAGGTCCGTGGCGACACGGTGCGGTCGGCTTCGGTCCCCGCCGGCAAGGTCGCACTGACCTTCAACGGTGGCCCCGACCCCGAGTGGACCCCACGCGTCCTCGACCTGCTGAGCCGCCACCACGCCCATGCCACGTTCTTCGTGAGCGGAGCGGACGCGGCCAAGTACCCCGCCCTGGTGCGGCGGATCCGTGCCGAGGGCCACGAGGTCGGTTCCGGCACCTATACCGGCGCCGCGATGGACCACGCCTCCTCGCCGCGTGCGAGCCTGGAACTCGCTTTGACCCAGGCGGCCCTGGCCGGCTCAGCCGGTGCCCACACCGACCTCCTGCGGATGCCCCAGACGACCTCGGTGTCCACGCTGTGCGGCGACATGTGGCCCGCGGTGCAGCGCGCCTCCGCCGACGGTTACACGATCGTCGCGGCCTCCCCGTGGAACAAGAAGGCCGGCACCGGGGTGCTGCGTCAGTACGAGCAGAACGCGCGCGGCCTCGGGCAGGCCGAAGCGCTGTTGGGGAACAAGGATGTCGAGGAGTTCGACACGGTGTCGACGGCCACCGGTCTGGCCTCCTCCGAGCGCCCCGTGACGCCATGGCAGCAGCTGCGCGGCGACGCGATGCTGTGGTCCGTGCGGGCGGGCGACTGGTTCCTCAGGGGCATGGGCTGGCTGCTGGTCGGCGCCGGCGGGCTCGGTGTGCTGCGGCTGCTGATGCTGGTCTTCTTCGCCCGGGTGCATGTGCGGCGCCTGGAGCGGTACCGGCCCGGCTCGCCGTGGCTGCGGGAGATCCGCGATCCGGTGACGGTCCTGGTGCCGGCCTACAACGAGGAGAAGGGCATCGAGTCGACCCTTCGCTCACTCCTTGCCTCCACCCACCGGCAGTTGCAGATCGTGGTGATCGACGACGGGTCGAGCGACCGCACGGCCACGGTTGCCGAATCCGTACGCGACCCACGGGTGAGCGTCGTACGACAGGCCAACGCCGGCAAGGCCGAAGCCCTCAACACCGGCCTCCGGCACGCCCGCTACAACATCGTTGTGATGGTCGACGCCGACACCGTCCTGGAGCCGGACGCGATCCGGCGGCTCATCCAGCCGCTCGCACACCCCGCCGTCGGCGCGGTCAGCGGCAACACCAAGGTCGGCAACCGGCGCGGTCTGCTCGGCCGCTGGCAGCATCTGGAGTACTGCTTCGGCTTCAACCTCGACCGCCGGATGTTCGAGGTGCTCGAGTGCATGATCACGGTGCCGGGCGCCATCGGGGCGTTCCGCCGGGACGCGGCCCTCGGCGTCGGCGGCGTCAGCACCGACACCCTCGCCGAGGACACCGACCTGACCATGGCTCTGTGGCGGGCCGGCTGGCGGGTGGTCTACGAGGAGACCGCGGTCGCCTGGACCGAAGTTCCCACCTCACTGCGTCAGTTGTGGCGGCAGCGCTACCGGTGGTGTTTCGGCACACTGCAGGCGGCCCGCAAGCACTGGGGAGCTGTACGGGAGTTCGGCCCGGCCGGCCGCTTCGCCCGCCGCGGGATCAGCTATCTGCTGGTGTTCCAGATGGCGCTGCCGCTCCTTGCGCCGGTGATCGACGTCTATGCGCTGTACGGGCTCCTCTTCCGGAGCGGGTCCGACGCGATGGCCGTGTGGCTCGGTTTCCTGGCCATCCAGATGTTCTGCGCGGGATACGCGCTGAAGCTGGACCGCGAGCGGCTGTGGTCGCTGTGGGCGATGCCGTTCCAGCTGTTCGTCTACCGGCAGTTGATGTATCTGGTGGTGATCCAGTCGGTGGCTGCCGCGGTGTCCGGCACCCGGCTGAAGTGGCAGCGGATGCAGCGTTCCGGTACGGCGGCGCAGGAGCTCAGAGGCCGGCGGCAGGCTCGGAGTCTGGAGTCGAGATGACACACAGGAGGCCCCGCAGGAGGACCCATAGGAGCCAGGGACCGTTCCCGGACGACGAGATGCCTGACGGGCCCGTGCACGAGGCGGGCCCGTCCCGGGTGGTGTCCGGCCGGATCGTCGACTGGCCGGGCGGCGGGCCGGTGATGGATCCGCTGGTGGATCCGCTCACCGATCCGCTCACCGATCCGCCGGCCGGGCCGGGGTACGCGGCCGCGCCGCCTCGGCCGTACAACGGGGCCTACGACAGGCCGTACGTCGAGCCGAACGCCGAGCCGTACGTCGAGCCGAACGCCGAGCCGTACGACAGGCCGAACGCCGAGCCGTACGACAGGCCCTACGACGCCGGGCAGACGGTGGGCGCCCCCGCATCGCCCGCCGTGCGGGAGCACTCCGCCACGGCACCGTCCGGCGACGTCGGCGATGCCATCGGTGACGGCAAGTCCGGCGGATACGGCAGCAGCGAGCGCACTCCCAAGCCGCCGCGAAGCCGCGGCCGCAAGCTCGTCCTGCTGGTCCTCACCCTGCTGGTGGCGCTGGCCGCGGTCTCGGCGAGCGGCTACGTCTGGGCCGACTACGCGCTCGCCAAAGGCATCGACCTCGGCGCCGTCAAGGACCGTCCGGCGCCGGGCAGGGGTACCAACTACCTCATCGTCGGCTCCGACAGCCGGGAGGGGATGTCGGCCCAGGACCGCAAGACCCTGCACACAGGCGGCTCGGCCGACGCGGGCCGGCGCACCGACTCCATGATGCTGCTGCACACCGGCGCGCAGGGCACCACGATGGTCAGCCTGCCCCGCGACTCCTGGATGACCGTCCCGTCCTATGTCCGCCCCGACACCGGCGTCCACTATCCGGCGAGGAAGAACAAGCTGAACGCGGCCTTCTCCCTGGGCGGTGCGCCGCTCCTGGTCCGCACGGTCGAGGCCAACACCGGGCTGCGCATCGACCATTACGCGGAGATCGGCTTCAGCGGCTTCGTCGGGATCGTGAATGCGGTCGGCGGCGTACCGATGTGTCTGGACCACGCCGTGCACGACCCCAAGTCGGGGCTGGACCTGACCAAGGGCTGCCACACCCTCGACGGACGCGGGGCCCTCGCGTTCGTGCGCCAGCGCCATCAGGAGAAGGAGGGCGACCTCGGCCGGACCAGGAACCAGCAGAAGTTCCTTGCCGCGCTGGCCCAGAGGGCGGCGTCCTCGGATGTGCTGAGCAATCCGGGCAAGGCGATCTCGGTGGCCTCCACCGGTCTCGGCGCGCTCACCGTCGACAACGACACGCATCCGCAGGACCTGGTCTCGGTGTTCCGGGTGATGCGCGGCGGCCCGGGCCTGGTGCGGCTGAACATACCGGTGACCGGCCGAGGCCTGGCGACCTCGTCCGGATCCGCGGTGGAGGTGGACTGGAAGCCGGCCCGGAAGGTGTTCGCGCAGCTCAAGGAGGACCGGCCGGTTGCCGGGGAGGGCGGCAGGTAGAGAGGCCCCCGGGGCCGCCCGGCTGCCGGCGTGGGGGCCGTGCCGGGCCGCCGTCCGCCTCGTCCACGCGAGCGCCGTCGGCAGCGCGTTGACCCGCCGGGCCCTGGCATGTCACTGCCGCATGTCACTGCCCAATGTCACTGCCCGAGGCGGTCCGCCCACCGCGCTTCCTCAACGCGGAAGCGGTCGTCGCCGATCACTTCGCGGTGGCCCGCTCGATCCATGCGCGGTGGGCCGTCAGGTCGGTGTAGATGCCGGGGCCGGTGGCACACGCCGGATCGGCGTCGCCGTCGCGGCTGGTCGCCCCGATCAGTTCCCACCGCCCGGGACGGCCCTTGATCTGCGGCCCGCCGGAGTCGAGGATGCACGCCTGCGCGTTCTTGGTGGGGCTGTCGGTGCACAGCTCGTTCTTCGCGTTGTAGTCCTCGCTGCACCGGCCGTCGGGGACGATCTTGGTGTTCAGTTCCTGCAGACGGATCGGGAGGTCCGGGCACTCGCTGCCGTCCTCGCAGGTCATTCCCCAGCCGAGGATCCGAGTTTTGGCACCCGTCGGCGCGGATTTGGCGGCCAGCTCGATGGGCTTCGCGTCCACGGGGTGGTCAAGCTTCATGACGGCCACGTCGTCGTGGAACGGCTCGTAGGAGAAGTTCGGGTGGGTGATGACCTCGGTGACCTTCGCCTTTTCACCCTTCCTGCGATCGAGGCTGCCGACCCGTACGGAAAGCTGCTTGAGCTTGACGCCCACCGTGCAGTGCCCGGCGGTGACGATCCAGTCCGGTTTGATCAGGGAGGCTCCGCAGTAGTGGTGGCCGTCCTTCTGCACGCTCACCATGAACGGGTAGCGCGAGGTGGCGTCGTGTCCCCCGATGATCGCCGATGCCGACGGCGTCACTGCCATGGTGAGCGTGATCGCCCCCGCCGCCGCAAACAGCACTGCCTTGCCACGCTTGTTCATCTGTCCTCCTGCGTCTCGTTCAAGCTGTGTCTCGTTCAAGGATTCGGTCACCGGCGAAGCTCGGGGAGCGGCGCCGAACGGAACCGGCCCGGGGAAGCCCCGTCCGGTCAACCCCATCCGGTCCGGCCGGCCCCGACACCGTTGATCCTGTCCCGGCCGGTGCCCTCTGCGCGTCACCCCTGCCGCCCGGTTGGCCTGCCCGAAAGTCGTACGGCACGCCGGTCGTGTCGTGCCGCGGGATGATCGCGAAGCGACGGGAAGAGGCCGCCGGGCACGGCGGTACCGTGTGCAGGGGCGCTGTTACCCGTGAGCGGACGAGGAGGTGGCCTGAGTGGCCGTCAAGGTGATCCTCCTCGACGACGAGGAGTTGGTGCGCAAGGGCATCCGGATGATCCTTCACGCCGAGCCCGACATCGAGGTGGTCGCCGAAGGCGGTGACGGCTCGGTGGCACTGGACCTGGTGGCCGAGCACCGCCCGGACGTGGTGCTCACCGACATCCAGATGCCCCGCGTCGGCGGCCTGGAGGTCGCCCGGCAGCTCGCCGCGCTGACCGATCCTCCCGCCGTCGCGGTGCTCACCACCTTCGACGTCGACGCGTACGTCTACGCCGCACTCCAGCACGGTGCGGCCGGGTTCCTGCTCAAGGACACCTCGCCGCGCGAGCTGACCGACGCGGTACGGGTCCTCGCCCGCGGCGAGGCGATGCTCTCACCGCGCATCACCACCAGGCTGCTGGCCGTCTTCGCCACGGGCGCGGTCGCCCCGCAAGCGCGATCGCGGATGGCGGAACTGACCGCCCGTGAGCGCGAGGTCGCGGTGGAAGTCGCCCAGGGCCGCAGCAACACCGAGATCGCCACCGGCCTGTTCGTGAGCCAGTCCACGGTCAAGGTCCATCTCAGCCGGATCATGACCAAGCTCGGCGCCGCCAACCGCACCCAGGTCGCGCTCATCACCCATGACGCCGGACTGGCCTGACCACCTGGCTCATCGGCTATGCCGCCGAACGGGTTCCGCGGGCCGGTCTGCCGCGATCCCGGCAGAGTTCAAGCCGCGGTCGTGGGGGCTCCGGACACCACCGACGTGGGCAGCGCGGCGCCGATCCGGAAGCCGCCGTCACCGGTGGACCCGGACTCGATGGTGCCACCGGCCAGGCGCACCCGCTCCGTCAGACCGATCAGCCCGTGCCCCCCGCTGGGCAGCAGAGGCTCACCGTCGGCAGCTGTCTCGGCGGGCCTCTCGGGCGGGCCGTTGACGATCCGCACCCGAACGGTTCGCGGGTCGAATACGAGATGAATCTGCGTCGTGGCACCCGGAGCGTGCTTGTGCACGTTGGTCAGAGCCTCCTGCACGACCCGGTGTGCGGCACGCTCGACCGGCTCTGTCAGCGGCTGCGGCGCGCCCTCGACGCGCACAGTGACGGGCAGCCCGGCGGCCCGGGAGCCGTCGGCCAACTCGGCGATCCTGTCGACGGCCGAGCCGGGGGCGGGCCGCCACTCGGCCGGTGCGGCAGGATCGTGCGCCGCAGCCCCTGACTCACCCTTCGCGCCGTCGCTTCCCGCGGGTGTCGGTGACTCCCCGGCTCCGGCGACCGGGCCACCGGCCGGGCTCTTCCTGAGCACACCCAGCATTTCGCGGAGTTCGGTGAGCGCGCGCCGACCGGCCGTCTGGATGATCTGCGCGGCCTCGCTCGTCACTTCCGGGTCGTGGGCGACAGCGCTGAGCACGTTGGCGTGTACGACGATCAGGCTCACCTGGTGGGAGACCACGTCGTGCATCTCTCCGGCGATGCGCCGGCGCTCCTCTTCCCGCGCGGCCTCGGCGACGAGCCGCTGTTCCCGCTCGGCGCGCTCCGCCCGTTCGACGAGACCGGCGACGACGGCGCGCCGTTGGCCCACGTAGAGCCCCAGCAGCAGCGGCACCAGGCAGGAGAGGACGAAGTTCACCGCGAACCAGGTCACCACTGTCCCGAAGCTGGACCACGGTGCGGCATTCCAGGGCGCGAGGACCACAAGCCCGATACCGGCCGAGGCCCAGACGGTCCGGCGGCTGTGCGGGCCGCGGTAGGCGCCCTCCGCGTAGAAGGCGAGGGGCGTGACGAAGGGCGAGACCTGGAGAACCTTGACGAGCAGTCCGACGGCGAGTGCCAGTTCGGGGGCCCGGCGCCGTGCGAGCAGTGGCAGTGCGCTCACCGCGGCGATCAGCAGGTTCGCCCAGGGAGCGGCCGGTCCCATGTAGGGGTTCTGGAAGCTGTTCAGGACCGCGAGCAGCAGCACGACGACTGTCAGCACCACGTCAACGGCCCGCGCCGGCAGGCGGGGCGAGCGCGGCACGGGCCGCTTCGCGAGGCTCTGCGCGGTGCCCGCGTCGCCGGAAGGCACGAGCGCCCGGTTGAGCAGTGTGTTTCCGAGGGGGGTGCGACTGGTGGATATCACTTGGCGAGGATAGAGCCGGGGCCGGACCAAGATCAGGCGGAGGTCCGTCGCGCTGCGGGGGCCTTCGACGTATTGCCCGGTGAGAGCAATCGCGGAGGATACGAGATTCAACTGGTGAGGGGTTGCCCCCAACACGCTTTCCACCTGTTCGTGCCTGTGTTCGCCGACGGTCATGGGCATCCCGACCTGCTGCTGAATGGGCCTGGCAGAGCGCGTCGAACGGACCCGAACGAAGCTGAGTGCAACCCGAACTGCAACCCTCGTCGGCACGGGCAGAAGGGCGCGGGGTGGGCTGGCGGATCTTGTGCGAGATCACTGCTTACATCGCTGGCTTCGCACCCGGGACGTAGAGCTTCCACCCCTTGGCGAGGACCTGGGCGAGTGTGGCCGCTCGCTCTGTGATCCCCTGCTTCCGGGCGGTGCGACGGCCGCCGGGGTGCCGCTCAGTGCCCCTCGGTGAGGTCGGCACCGAGCTGAGGCAGGAAGCCGACGTTGCCGTACTGGACCCACTCCTCGGCCGACTGGCCGTTCTCGTAGGAGCGGAAGACGTTGATCAGTTGGAGTCGCATCGGCTGCCCGTTCTGCCCGTTCTGCGCGATCGTGCCGAACGGGGACGCGTTGAAAGGCGCGGTGAGACGCCCCGATATAGAGGTACGCGAACCGATGTACCCACCCGCGCTGACAATTCATCGGCTTGTCGGGCGCCGGCTTCCGTCGCGCAGGGCGGCGCGCAGCAGCGCGTGCCGAAAGTGGTAGGTGATGCCTTCCTCCCGGAGCACCCCCGCGGTTTGGGCCGTGGTCATGAAACCGCTGAAACGAAGGGGCAGTTGGTCTCGGACGACGAACCAGGCGTGCGCGACCCGGAAAGCCGGCCACGCGGTGAACAGCCCCGGGCCGACCACGGCGGCCACCACGGCGGCCACCAGTAGGAACGCACCCGGAGGTTTCTGGTTCAGGTTCAATGACCACGCGACCCAGCTCACCAGTGTCGTTCCCAGGGCGAGGCAGAGAGCCAGCACGGCTGTGCTCCTGCTGTCCCGGCGCAGCAATTCGAGGGGGCGGGTGGCATTCGCCGGGGCGACGTTCGCGTCGAGCGTGTAAACGCGGTCCAAGACGGTTCCAGCGGCGAAGCCCCCACCCAGTCCCGCAACGACCGACAGGGCCGTCCCCTGGCCGAGCAGGGCCCACAGGTCGGACCAGCTCAGCGTGGCGAAGAGCAGGCCCGTCGTGAGCTGGGTGGCCGCCCCCGCCGCCGTCAGGACCGGTAGCAGCCGGACGACCCGGAACAGGACAGTCCTTGCATTCACCTCCGAGCGGAATCCGCCGGGTGTCGCGGAGCGCTCCCGGTACTCCTCGGCCCTGGTGACCACGTAGGCGACCGTGAAGGCGGCACCGCACGCCGTGCCCCACAGCGCGCCCGCCAGTACAGCGGTCCCTGCTGTCTGGGAGAGGACGGCCAGCGCTGTCGCCGACGTACTCAGAGCCAGGACGCAGGCCAGGGCGAGTGGCCACTGCGCGCGGCGGCAGAGCGTCCACCACCGGATACCGCCGTCACCCCGGCTCTCCGCCAGGAACCGCAGCAGGCGCAGGGCGCGGCGGGACGTCCAGCGAGGCCCGTCCTGCGCACCGCCGAAAACAGCAGGGACCAGTGAGGCCAGAAGGTGTCGCTCGATGTCCTCGGAGGTGGGAAAGCGCTCCGGGTCCGCGAGTTCGAGCGGACTTGCGGTGCCACTGCCGTAGATCTGGAGGCCGAGCCACTGCATGAGAGGGGTGGCGAAGGCCTGTCTCGCCGAGGCCGCCCTCCCCGCGCGCATCGCCTCGAACAGGGGAAGCCATGCCTGGCGGTTCGGCGTGCGTGAGGCGGACAGAAAGCTGTCGAGGTGACGCGGCTTCAGTGGTCCCAAACGGACCGCCACGGATCCCCGTACGGCTCCGACCGCGGCCACGGCGTCACGGAACTGGTCTTCCCTGGAGGCCAGCGCTACTGAAAGGCCGGCGCCCAGAGCCTGGCTGAGTGCTCTCAGCAGTGCGGCCCGCGCGGGGCCGGCCATCTCGTCGAAGCCGTCGAGGAAGGGAACAACCGCACCGTCGCGGAGCAAGGCGCGGGTGAGATCCGCTGCCTCGACTCCGCTCTCCGGGCCGACGACTGCGGGGTAGCGGTCGGCGATCCGTCCCATCAGCCAGGGATACAGAGGCTGGTGTGTGTCCCAGCCGACGAGGGACAGCACGACCGGGACGGGCCCGTCAACGTTCTGCCCGCCGGTGGCGGCGGCCAGGAGCTGCTCGGCCATCAGGTGAAGGGCAACGCTCTTGCCGGAGCCCGCGGGACCGCAGACCACCACCCGGGAGGGCGTGTCTCCGGCCCAGAACTGCTGCCGAAGGCGGTCGACCCTGCCGGTTCCCGGTGTGCCGTAGTCCACCCTCACGCCGGCGTCGGCGAGTTCGGGGGCCGGCTCCCACGGGACAGGTATACAAGCCACTTCTACGCCGCGGTCACGCAGATCCGTCTGGAGACGTTCATGCTCGGCCTGCGCGAGCGCTGTCAGCCACTGTGCCCGAGGGGGCGGGGTCCGGGGCGGCTGCGGCCTGGACCGCCGCCACAACGCGTGGATCCCTGGAACCAGCAACCCGATCGTACCGGCGAAGGTGTCGAAGGGATCGGCGAAGGGCGCCGCGGTCCTCCAGGAGTGGATCACGTAACTGCTCGCCAGGAGCGCCAGAACGATCGAGGCAATCAGAATCGCGGCGGACGTCCCGTGTAATCGTGCGCCGTTGGCCATAGCCGCCAGTGTGCCGCACCGGGTCACAGACCACCTGCCGGTTGCCGGACGTCCGGGAAAGGGGGTGAGATGTGGCGCCGCGGGTGCCGGCCGAACAGGTTTCGGGCAGCAGGTTTTGGCCATCGAACGTGCCGTCATGTCACAACGGGCCTCCCGGCCCCGTACGTGCCCCGCGTGCCTGCTGTGGCGCACTCGCGGCTGGTGGCGCGTGCTGTCCGTCCTCCCTGTCGCGCTGGCGATCACGCACCACACTCTGAACAATTACGCGGTCACAGACTCCGGCGGGCAGGCCGCGGACTGGCTGGAGGCTCTGGACGACAAAGCCTGGATGATGCCGCCGGCCTGTTTGACCCTCGCCATGCTGCTGGACCTACGCCGGCTCCACCGCGCCAAACGCATCACGCCCGGAGTGCTGTTGGCCACCGAACGCACGACAGCGCTGCCGCGCTCATCCGCTATGCGGCGTGGCGCCTACCCTGGACCGCCTTGATCGCGCTCCGCTTCATCCGCCTGCGCCGCTCCTTGCTGTACGCGGGTGCCACGGTCCCGTCCGACGACACCGAACCGATGCGGCGTCTGATCGCCCAGCTCGTGGCCCGGATCGATGCCTCGGACCGTGCGGATGTCTGGCGGACGGTGGACATCCGCGCCCACCTCAGGGCGGCCCGCACCAACACCCGCCGCCGATGGCTGATCCTCATCCCCTGCCTGCTCGCGCTTCCCTCCCTGCTCTTCCTCGGCGTCGGCTCCTTCTCCTCCACGGCCCACCTCCAGGACTCCTTCACCACCGGCTCCGGCCCACGCATCCTGCGCTGGTTCGCCATCGCAGCCCTGGCCTGGCTCGCCTGCCAACTGGTGTACCTGCTGCGTACCTGGCGGCCGGTCACTGCACAGCCACTCGGTGAATTCCTTGTCCTGCACCGTTTCGGCCTCGCCACCGCTCTTGGGGCAGCCACCACCGGCGCACTGCTGCTCTACCGCAGCGACGTCGGCCCCGGCGGCGACGCCATCGGGGCTTACCACCTCTTGGATGCCGTCGACCGATTCCTTACCCATCTCGGCTTCGCCCTCGTCCTGCTCTCTCTGCTGTCCCTCCTCGCCCTCTTCCCGCCCGGCGCCGGTCTGGCCCTCGCTGGCGGGGGCGCCATGGGCGGTCTGACCGTCGTAGCCGCAGTTAACGCAGCTCTTCTGGGCTCTGCGGGCATCGTGCTCATGGGGGCCAGGGCCAATGGGGGCTTCGGCGACAGCGGGACAGGCGGGCAGGGTTCTCAATCATCGAGTGGGGGGAAGTCAACTGGAAGCCGGCCAGCACCAAGACGTTCGGGCACAGCTTCAAGATGCACGGCCGGAAGCGCACTCTCCAGCAGATGGCGGATCGAGCGCGAGGGAAGGGAACGCCCCAAGGCCAATGGCTTGACGACAACGCGGCCGCCGACCTGTTGCGCCGAGAACATCGCCCCGGCCTGACAGGAACGGAGGATTCATACATCGTTCAGATTCCCAAGGGGATGGGGAGGGTTGTATTCGAAGACGAAACCTGGAAAGAGGCAACTCACGCTATCTTCGTTCCGGGGCGAAATGGCCTTTTCGGGTCCGTCTACCCAATAATTCCATGAGGAGAAAAGTGTTTCACTTTCAATTCGAGGGGCCTTTGGGTGATGTTTCGGGGAGGGGGCCGGAAGGCGGGCTGGAGGACAATGATGACTATCAGTACCTCGTCATCGAAGGGTGCTCCTCTCTGTCGGAGACTGATTGTCGGTTCGCGATTGGTGGATTCGGGCAGGACGACTGGAAGTTCGACATTGAATACGACATGTCTTCCTTCCTTGAAGGTCTCCCCGAGCTACTCGCGGCACTTGAATCGGGTCGAGTCGTGGCGATAGACCTCTATCCACAAGGGGTCGAACGTGTGCTCACGTTCACCCCCCGGGGTGATGTAGTCAGCGTTGAGTGCACATCGCGAACGTCGTGGACCCCAGACCCTCGGATGGAACGCCATGACGTGGCCGAGCTTCTCAGAATGGCCAGGAAGCTGGCAACGGACTTCTCTGAAGCGGTGAGTGCTGCCGCGCCGGAGATCGGGAGGCTAGAGCCATTCACCTCATGGAAGGCTGGGCAGTTCCATTAGAGGTATCTCGGCGTGATGCAATGTGAGGCGGGTGCGTGGATACGCCGGTGGTGCTCGGTCCGGGAACCCGCGAGGGGCGCGGTATTCCCTGCACGGGCGACGCACCAAAGTATCTCTCCCCCGGCCCCCGCAATATGGCAAGCAGCCCACACAGACGACGTGACAGCAGCAGACGCCCTGCCCTGTGCCGGACGCCGTGTTCGCCCGGCACCCTGAGCGGGTGGCGTCCTTACAGCCGGTCCTTCCAGTTGCGGATGGCCTGGTCGAGCCTTGAGCGCAGTCGGTCGGCCGCCGTCGTGCCAGGAAGCAGCTGTGGGTACGCCTCGCTGTCCTTCTTGGCGATCAAGGCGCCGAGAGTGGTGGAACTCTGTGACGGGAAGACCAGCGAGCACTTCTTCCCACCCAGCTCCTGGGCAAGCCCCAGGAAACCGCGGCCGATCCCGAGGCCGGGTGAGGCGGCGTAGTGCTTCGCCTCGATCGCGGCGACGAGCCCCCGGCTTCGGGGGTGGACCATGGCCCGGCGGCTCCGCTCGGCTTCCTGGTGATCTAGGACGGCGACATCGCACTCGTGTGCCACCTTCGAGGTGGTGGCAGCGACGAACACGCCGAGGTGGATCTCCAGCCTCTTCTGCGTGCCGGGGAAGCTCACCAGGACGTGGGTGAAGTCACCCGACCACAGGTTTCCGGGGGCCCTGCGGAAACGCAGGACAGTAGCCGGATTACTGCCGTCCTGAGTCAGCAGCGCCGTCCCACCTGCCGCCCGTGCGGCTTCGAGGCATACGACGAGCAGGGATGCCTCGTACAGGTCGGACTCGTCGGCGTTGCCCCGATACACGGGCTGCAGAGCGCCGATCGCCTGTTCGATGGCCATCACCAGGTCGGCCTTATTCACTGGATGGCCTCCACGGAAGTGTCGGACTCCTCGGACAGGAGCTCTCGGACGATCGTCAGGGCGACCCAGGCACGTTCCGTCTCGGCTTTGAGGTCGAGGTAGGAGATCTCCTCCAGCTCCGGATCGCCGAACTCGATCGAGAGATCCATCTCACGCGTGCGGGCGATGTCCAGGGCGGCCTTGCGTGACGCGTGCATGGTCTCGGCGAGCGTCAGTATGGATGAGCGGACGAGGCCAAGGCGCTCGTCGTCGGTGTACGGGAGCACGGCGATGTCTGCTTTGCCAAGGGGCGGAAGCTCGGCCTCAGCCAGCCGGCTGGCGCGGGCTTCGTACTCCCCCTCCTGCTTGAGACGCGGCTCGGAAACCACGCGCCCCTGCCGGACCTCCTGCTTCAGTTGGTCAGCGAGATCCGGCAGCTCTTCTGCGAGCTGCGTCATGATGTGTACGAAATGGTCACTGCCGTTCACAGGCGCGATCCCCTCCCTCATCTCCGGTCAGGACTGTAACCACTGGGTCTGACACGGGCGCTTGGGGTCGACGTCTGGTGGTCCATCTGAGTTCGGTGAACCGGCCGTACTGCCGCCTGGCAGCCCACGGTCAACGGCCCTGAACACGCCCTCTGTTGATGTGTCCGTGGTCGCTCCTATCGTGGACGAATGGCCAATGGCGTGTGGCACACCGGATATGGCGTAGAGGTCAACCTGTCCCTGCCATCGACCGCGCCCCTTGGGCTCGTGTCGACGACGTGCCGTGGAGGGAGATTGCTGGTGGCAACGAGATGGTGATCCGCGGTGGATACCGCTACCTCCAAGTGTGGAAGTGCGTGCCCAGCAGCGACCGGCACTGCCTGCTGTCCGACGGCGCTGGTCATTGTGGCGGTCTTCACTCCGACTGGTTCGTGCCTGTGCTCT
The DNA here is from genome assembly GCF_042882365.1 of Streptomyces sp. NPDC058221. NCBI lineage: Bacteria > Bacillati > Actinomycetota > Actinomycetes > Kitasatosporales > Streptomycetaceae > Streptomyces > Streptomyces sp. NPDC058221. The sequence goes on from NZ_JBHVWF010000001.1 coordinate 124,278, forward strand.
GCGAGCCGGAGAAGAAGGCGGCACCTCGAAGACCTCGTCGTGTCGAGCGCTATGGGGGAGAGCGTGCCGGTCTACGTCCCCAACTGCGGCAGCGGCCGGGCCGGACGGCATATGTGGGTGCCCTTTGGCTGATTGCAGGCGGTGGCGGGAGCTGATCGGCGAGAAGGACCCCCTCCCCGATGCCCAGCACAGGAGGACGACGACGAGATCACCTTCGCCGAGCAGGAGATAGACCGGCCCTGCAGGGCCGGCGAGGAAGGATGGTTCGTCAGCGACGCCCGGCCGATCCGCGATCTCGGCCAGCCCACCGACGGCTTCACCCTCCCCAGAATGCCGACACAGCGGTCCCGGAACCCGATGCTGATCACTGCCGTCGAGCGGGCCTCTGCCTCCGCCGCGCTGGGCTGCCCACCATGGGAGCTGGGGCCATGTGCCGAGTGTGGGCAGCTGATGCGTCGGTACGGGCGTGACGCGGCCCTGTACCGCGCTGTGTGCCGCGCGGTCCGACGGTTGCCCAGCAGCGGCAACTGAGACCACGGAACGCAAAGGGCCCCACCGCAAGCGGTGGGGCCCTTCAACGTATTGCCCGGTGAGAGCAATGGCGGAGGATACGAGATTCGAACTCGTGAGGGGTTGCCCCCAACACGCTTTCCAAGCGTGCGCCCTAGGCCACTAGGCGAATCCTCCGCGGCAAACAATACAAGACGTTGAGGAGTGCTCGCGAACCCGTTCCCCGTCGGGCTGCCGGCGGAGGCTCCGGTGGGGTCCTGAGGGGTGGGGAGGTGGACGGGCGGGGGCGGGGATCGGCTAAGGTGGGCGTCAGCCCCTCACGTGGCGCTATCTGACTGAACTCCCCCAGGGCCGGAAGGCAGCAAGGGTAGGTTGGCTCTGGCGGGTGCGTGGGGGGTCCTCACGTTTCCGGGGTCGTCCGGTACGTGTCCGGGGCGCCGGGTTTTCGGGGCGGCTGTGCTCTCGGGGCCGGTGGTGTGCCCGGGCCGGGGCCGGTTGTCGGTGCGCCCCTATAGCCTCGTATGTGTGTCGTCCCTTGCGCTGTACCGCCGCTACCGCCCCGAGTCGTTCGCCGAGGTCATCGGTCAGGAGCATGTCACTGACCCGTTGATGCAGGCCCTGCGGAACAACCGGGTCAATCACGCGTACCTGTTCAGTGGCCCGCGCGGCTGTGGCAAGACGACCAGCGCGCGCATCCTCGCCCGCTGTCTGAACTGTGAGCAGGGGCCCACGCCCACGCCCTGCGGGGAGTGCCAGTCCTGCCAGGACCTCGCGCGCAACGGGCCGGGTTCGATCGATGTGATCGAGATCGACGCCGCTTCGCACGGTGGTGTGGACGATGCGCGTGATCTGCGGGAGAAGGCGTTCTTCGGGCCCGCGTCGAGTCGTTACAAGATCTACATCATCGACGAGGCGCACATGGTCACGTCGGCGGGGTTCAACGCCCTGCTGAAGGTGGTCGAGGAGCCGCCGGAGCACCTCAAGTTCATCTTCGCGACCACGGAGCCCGAGAAGGTCATCGGCACCATCCGGTCGCGTACCCACCACTATCCGTTCCGCCTCGTACCGCCGGGGACGCTGCGCGACTATCTCGCCGAGGTGTGCGGCAAGGAGAACAGCTTCGTCGAGGACGGGGTGTTCCCTCTGGTGGTGCGGGCCGGCGCCGGGTCCGTACGTGACTCGATGTCGGTCATGGACCAGCTGCTGGCCGGGGCCGCCGATGACGGTGTGACATACGCCATGGCGACGTCGCTGCTCGGCTATACGGACGGCTCGCTGCTCGACTCCGTCGTGGACGCCTTCGCCTCGGGGGACGGGGCCGCGGCGTTCGAGGTCGTGGACCGGGTGGTCGAGGGCGGCAACGACCCGCGCCGCTTCGTCGCCGACCTGCTGGAGCGGCTGCGCGACCTGGTGATCCTGGCCGCCGTGCCCGATGCCGGTGAGAAGGGGCTCATCGACGCCCCGGCCGATGTCGTCGAGCGGATGCAGGCCCAGGCCTCCGTCTTCGGCGCCGCCGAGCTGAGCCGCGCCGCCGACCTGGTCAACGAAGGGCTCACGGAGATGCGCGGGGCCACCTCGCCCCGGCTTCAGGTCGAGCTGATCTGTGCCCGGGTGCTGCTGCCCACCGCCTTCGACGACGAGCGTTCGCTGCAGGCCCGGCTGGACCGGCTGGAGCGGGGCGCGTCCTTCGCCACCACCGGCCCGGGGCCCGCCATGGGGTACGTCCCCGGACCCGAGGCGCTGGCCCACGCCCCCGTCGCACCGCAGCCCTCGCAAGCACCTCAGGTGCCCGCACCCACCCCGGTGGCGCAGCCGGACGCCGGGTCAGGGCCCGCCGCCGCGCGTGCCGCCGCACGTGGGGACGTGCCGCCGCCCGCCCCTGCACCGTCGGCCCCGCCCGCAGAGCCCGTTCAGCCGCCGCCCGCGGAGGCTCCCGCAGCCGGCCAGCGGCCGGGCGCGTGGCGCGCCGCGGCAGCGCCCGAGCAGCAGGGGCGCCGGCCCGGAGGCTGGCCGACCGCCTCCACCCCGGGCCAGGCACCGGCCCCGCAGCCCGCCCCCGCACCGGCCGCGCCCTCGGCACCCGCTCCGGGGCCCGCTGCTCCGGGGCCCGCTGCTCCGGGGCCCGCCCCGGACATGACGCAGGGCGCCGGACAGGTGCGCAACATGTGGCCCGACATCCTGGAGGCGGTCAAGAACCGCCGCCGGTTCACCTGGATCCTCCTCAGCCAGAACGCCCAGGTCACCGGCTTCGACGGCGCCACCCTGCAGATCGGCTTCCTCAACTCGGGGGCCCGTGACAACTTCACGAGCAGTGGCAGCGAGGACGTACTGAAGCAGGCACTGGCCGAGCGGTTCAACGCCCAGTGGAAGATCGAGGCGATCGTCGACCCGTCGGGCGGCGCCGGACAGCCCCCGCAGACCGGTGGCGGCGGCCGGCCTCCCGCTCCGCCCGCACCGCAGCGCCCGGCGCCGCCCGCGCCGCAGCAGTACGAGCCCCAGCCGGCTCCGGAGCGGCAGCGGCAGGGTGGCGGCGAACCCGCCGGGGAGCCCGCACCCCCGCCGTACAACGCTCCCGAACCGCGCCGTTCGGTCTCGCCCGAGGACGACACCCCCGAGGCCGACGACCCGGACATGGTCGACTCCGCCCTCTCCGGGCACGACCTGATCGTCCGCGAGCTGGGCGCCACGGTGGTCGAGGAGTTCAACAACAACGAGTAGGGCGCCCCGGTGTCCACGGAGCGGCGCCCGTCAAGGCCGCCCTGCCCCGGCGGCTAGGCTGCATCCCGTGAAGGTCCTCGTCATCGGCGGCGGCGCCCGCGAACACGCCCTGTGCCGCTCTCTCTCCCTCGACCCCGATGTCACCTCTCTGTACTGCGCCCCCGGCAACGCCGGCATCGCAGAGGTGGCCGAACTGCACCCGGTCGACGCACTCGACGGCGCTGCCGTCGCGCGCCTCGCCACCGAACTGGGCGCCGAGCTGGTGGTCGTCGGCCCGGAGGCACCCCTTGTCGCCGGGGTCGCCGACGCCGTGCGCGCCGCGGGCATCCCCTGCTTCGGCCCCTCGGCCGATGCGGCCAGGCTGGAGGGCTCCAAGGCGTTCGCCAAGGACGTGATGGCCGGGGCAGGCGTCCCGACCGCCCGCAGCTACGTCTGCACCACCGCCGCCGAGATCGACACGGCCCTGGACGCGTTCGGCGCTCCGTACGTCGTCAAGGACGACGGTCTCGCCGCCGGCAAGGGCGTCGTCGTCACCGATGACGTCGATGCGGCCCGTGCCCACGCGCTGGCCTGCGACCGCGTGGTCATCGAGGAGTTCCTCGACGGTCCCGAGGTGAGCCTCTTCGCGATCACCGACGGCACCACCGTGCTGCCGCTCCAGCCCGCCCAGGACTTCAAGCGGGCCCTCGACGACGACGAGGGGCCGAACACCGGCGGCATGGGTGCGTACTCGCCGTTGCCGTGGGCCGATCCCAAGCTGGTCGACGAGGTCATGCAGTCCGTCCTCCAGCCGACCGTCGACGAGCTCCGCCGCCGCGGTACGCCCTTCTCCGGGCTGCTGTACGCGGGTCTCGCGATCACCTCGCGCGGCGTACGGGTCATCGAGTTCAACGCCCGCTTCGGCGACCCGGAGACCCAGGTGGTCCTGGCCCGATTGAAGACCCCGCTGGCCGGTGTCCTGCTGGGCTCCGCCAACGGCACGCTGGACGTACTGCCTCCGCTGAAGTGGCGCGACGACGCCGCCGTGACGGTGGTCATCGCCTCGCACAACTACCCGGACACCCCGCGAACGGGTGATCCGATCGAGGGCCTCGACGATGTCGCGGCACAGGATGCCCCGCATGCGTACGTCCTGCACGCCGGAACCCGGCGGGACGGCGACGCGGTCGTCAGCGCGGGCGGCCGGGTGCTCTCCGTGACCGCGACCGCCAAGGACCTGGCGGGCGCCCGTGAGCGTGCCTACGCGGCGGCGGCCCGGATCCGGCTCGACGGCTCCCAGCTCCGTACCGACATCGCCAAGAAGGCCGCAGAGGCCTGAGCCGGCACGGGACGGTGCGACGGGGCGAGCTCCGGAGGGCGCCTGAGCCCCACCCGTCCCGATCGCGGTCCCACCTCCCACGACGCGCCGCTGCCCCATGGACAGCGGCGCGTCAGCAGCTTTACCCAAAGCCATTCCATCGAGTGACGGCTGAGCCATCCGGATGACGCCCACCGAAGCCCCAACTAGGGTGCGGCGCAAGCATTCCGGCACTTGGCCCACCGGCATTGCGATGTCAGTGACGGGTGCCACAGTGGGGGAGTGAGCAACACCGTCGCGAGGGCAGAGGGGGTGACATCCAGCCGTGTCCGATACCGGTACAGGTGAGGAGTTGGGTGCGCAGGCTGCGCGCGCCCGGGCGCTGGCTCTGCTGCGTATCCGCAGCAGGGCGACAGCGGTGGCGCTGCTGCCCGCGGCCGTCGCCGTGGTGCTGTTCGCCGCAGGCGCGCAGGGCTTCGCCGGCGGAAGTGGCTGGGACGCCGCGCGCTGGGCCGTGACGGTCTGCGCCGTCGTGGTGCTGCTTGTCGCGGCAGCCGTCGCGCTCGCCGTCGTACGGGCGAAGCCGGCGGTCAGCCCGACCGTCCCGCTCAGCGAGAAGGCGGCCCCGGATCTCTACCGGCTGGTCCGTGATCTCGCCGAGCGTCTCGATGTGCCCGCGCCCTCGGCCATAGCGCTGACCCCCGACTGCGACAGCTGGCTGGAGGACCGCACCCATCCGGCTGCCGACCGCGCGGCCAGGGAGGCGGCCGACCGGGGTCCGGACGGCCCGGGGGCGGGTCCCGGGCGTCGCCGGGTGCAGGCTGCGCCCGTGCTGGTGATCGGTTCGCCGTTCCTCTGGTGGATGCGGGTCGCCGAGCTGCGGGCGGTGCTCGCCCCGGTCGTCGCGGGCACCGGGCCCTCCGCCCATCCCGACATAGCCGCGGCCCGGCGCTTCGTACGCGGGCTGGACGGAGCCGTCGCCGACGCGGCCGCGCCCGCCCGGGGCCCCGTGCACAAGGTTCTGCGACTGCCGCACGTCCTCATCGGCCGGATCGCCCGGCTGCTGCTGCGCAGCTGTCACAGCCATGCCGCGGAGATGGAGCGGGGCGTGGCCGCTGCCGCGTCCACCCGCGCCCAGGCGGTGGACTACGGGCTGCGGATCGTCGCCCAGGAGCAGGTCGGCCTCGCGTACGCGGGCTGGGACCGGCTGCTCACCCGGGTCGCGCTGCCCGCCTGGCGGATGGGGCGCTGGCCGTCCCGGCTCGACGCCGGTGTCGTGTCCGCCCTCACCGAGCTCTCCCGGCGCGACCGGCTGGCCGACGGGTTCACCTCCCGGCTCGGCGAGCGCCCCGCCTGCGATCTCATCGAGGAGCCGGGGGCGGCCGACGAGGCGGCGTCCCTGCTGGCCGCCCGGCTCTTCCACGGCGGTCCCGCCGAGACCGGGCCCGGCTGGGCCCCGGTGGACTGGCAGCAGTATCCGGACGAGGTCGTCGACCGGAAGTGGCGCACCGAGGCGGCCCGTCTGCACCGGGTCCTGGACGCCATGGGCGTACCCCCCGCGTCCTCGGCCGGAGCTTCCGATGTCGCCGGTGCCGCGGTGCCCACACTGGCTCGCGTCGTCGAGCATCTGGTCGCGGGCAACGGCAGCGCCGAGGAGCTCGCAGCGGGAATCAGTGCCGCGGTGGCTCGTGACGAGGCCCAGGCGCCGGCCCAGGGCGACAACCAGGATCAGGACCAGGACCGGAATCAGGGCCGGACCTCACAGCCGGTGCCCGCCGGTTCGGGCGCCCCCGGCACTCCCGGTGGTTCCGGAGGGGACGTGCTCGACTTCTGGGGGCCCGACCCCCTTCCGCTGTTCCCGCTCCAGCCGCCTCGCACCGGCACCGAGCTGCTCGCCGATCATGTCGCGGCGATGGTCTGCTGTGCCGCGGTGGACACGGCGGGCGCGGCCCCCGGGCTCGACTGGCTCGACGGGCCTGCACTGCTCGTCGACGGCGAGCGCCGGTCCGATCTCGGCACCCCGGTCCTCAGCCTCGTCGAGGACGGCGACGCCGGGCCGCTGCGCTCCTGGCTTGCCTCGGTCGGTGTGCGTACCGACAAACCCGTCCGCCTCGTCTGAAACGGTTTCGAACCGAGGCGTACCCGGAGCGTGTATGGGATCTTCTGCGGCGAATCCTGGGCGCAACTCGGATGAAAAAGGCGCATATCGCGGATCCGCGGGGTCCAATACCCGGAAGCTCACGTTCCGTTCACGTCAATTCGCGACGAACGGTGACGGAGTGCATGCGTTATGTGATGTGCTGGAGACCGGCGCTGACAGTCGGCGCACCACTGTTCTTTCGGGGGCCTGAGGGAGGGGAGCGCGTTATGGGGGCGGAGCAGATTCGCCGTTGGGAGTCAGGTGCTCTCGCGCACGCCGTCACCGACCCCTTCGGTCAGGGGCCGCTGCCCTGGCTGCGCGGCAGCGAGAACTACTTCGACGACACCGGCCAGGTGGTGCCCTGGTACGCCGATCCCACGCTGCCCCGCGGCTCCACCGGTGGCGGCACCCGGACCGCCGACGATGTGCACCGTCAGATCAAGGGCTTCAGCTCCACGGGCGCCGCGGCCCCCGGCGAGGCGATCGACTTCCACATCACCGTCGACCCGCCCCAGCAGTTCTCCGTGGACATCTACCGCATCGGCCACTACGGGGGCGACGGCGCCGCCAAGATCACCACGAGCCCGCGGCTCTCCGGCATCGTCCAGCCCCCGCCCCTCGCCGCCGACCGCACGGTCTCCTGCCATCACTGGTGGCAGTCCTGGCGGCTCCAGATTCCCAGCTACTGGTCGATCGGCGCCTACGTCGCCGTCCTCACCACGGTCGACGGATACCGCTCCCACATCCCGTTCACCGTCCGCGACGACCACCCCGCCGATCTGCTGCTGGTCCTCCCTGACATCACCTGGCAGGCGTACAACCTCTACCCCGAGGACGGCCGTACCGGCGCCAGCCTGTACCACGCGTGGGACGAACAGGGCCGGCTGCTGGGCGAGGAGGACGCGGCGGTCACCGTCTCCTTCGACCGCCCCTACGCCGGTGCGGGCCTCCCGCTGCACGTCGGCCATGCCTACGACTTCATCCGCTGGGCCGAGCGCTACGGGTACGACATCGCCTACGCCGACACCCGCGACCTGCACGCGGGCCGTATCGACCCCACCCGATACCGGGGCCTGGTCTTCCCGGGGCACGACGAGTACTGGTCGGTCCCCATGCGCCGCACCACGGAGCGCGCCCGCGACAACGGCACCTCCCTGGTCTTCCTCTCCGCCAACACCATGTACTGGCAGGTCAGCCTCTCGCCGTCGCCGTCCGGCGTCCCCGACCGGCTGCTCACCTGCCGCAAGCGGCACGGCCCGGGAAAGCCGGCGCTCTGGCGCGAGGTCGACCGGCCCGAGCAGCAGCTCCTGGGCATCCAGTACGCGGGCCGGGTCCCCGACCCCCACCCGCTGGTCGTGCGGAACGCGGAGCACTGGCTGTGGGACGCGACCGAGGCGGGCGAGGGCGACGAGATCGACGGTCTGGTCGCCGGCGAGGCCGACCGCTACTTCCCGCGCACCACGCTTCCCGAGCACGACAACCGCATCCTGCTCGCCCACTCCCCGTACCAGGACGGCGACGGCGTGACGCGCCACCAGGAGACCTCCCTGTACCGGGCCCCGTCCGGCGCGCTGGTCTTCGCCTCCGGCACCTTCGCCTGGTCCCCGGCCCTGGACCGCCCCGGCCACGTGGACCCGCGCATCCAGAAGGCCACCGCCAACCTCCTCGACCGCATCTGCAAGCGCGACTGAGGACCGGCGCCGGTCCTCCCTCGCCCTCCCGGCGCGTCACCGCAGCACTCGTCACACGCGCCCGCCTCCGCACGCGCCCGGTCCTGTCCGGCGCACCGGCGCGCCCGCACGTGCGCGCCGCACCCCTCCGCAGCCGTCCGCACCCGGATACGGGACAATCGGAACGACTCCTGGATCAACCTACGCGGAGGCAGCGTGTCCGGATTTGTAGAAAAGCCCGAGCCCGTGCAGGTTCCGGGTCTCACCCACCTGCACACGGGCAAGGTGCGTGACCTGTACCGGAACGAGGCGGGCGACCTCGTCATGGTCGCCAGCGACCGGATGTCCGCGTACGACTGGGTGCTGCCCACCGAGATCCCGGACAAGGGCCGCGTCCTGACCCGGCTCTCGCTCTGGTGGTTCGACCAGCTCGCCGATCTCGTACCGAACCACGTGCTGTCCACGGAGCTGCCGCCCGGTGCCCCCGCCGACTGGGCCGGCCGTACGACCATCTGCAGGTCGCTGCGCATGGTCCCGGTCGAGTGCGTCGCCCGCGGCTATCTGACCGGTTCCGGCCTGGTCGAGTACAAGGCCTCGCGCACGGTCTGCGGTCTCGGTCTCCCGGAGGGCCTCGTCGACGGCTCCGAGCTCCCGGGGGCGATCTTCACCCCGGCCACCAAGGCCGCCGTCGGCGACCACGACGAGAACGTGAGCTACGAGGAAGTGGCCCATCAGGTCGGCACCGAGACCGCCGCACAGCTGCGCCGGACGACGCTGGACGTATACGGCCGGGCCCGTGACATCGCGCGTGAGCGCGGGATCATCCTCGCGGACACCAAGTTCGAGTTCGGCTTCGCGTCCACCTCCGACGGCGGCGAGGAGCTGATCCTCGCGGACGAGGTACTGACGCCGGACTCCTCGCGCTTCTGGCCGGCCGCCGGCTGGGAGCCGGGCCGGGCCCAGCCGTCGTACGACAAGCAGTTCGTGCGCGACTGGCTGACCTCGTCGGCCTCGGGCTGGGACCGCAGGAGCGAGCAGCCGCCGCCGGCGCTGCCTCAGGAAATCGTGGACGCGACCCGTGCCAAGTACCTGGAGGCGTACGAACTCCTCACCGGCACGCCCTGGCAGTAGCCGCCCGCAGCGGACGACACACGAAAAAGCCCCCGGCCGAAAGGTCGGGGGCTTCTTGCTGAGCCGAGCGGACGACCAGGTTCGAACTGGCGACCTCAACCTTGGCAAGGTTGCGCTCTACCAACTGAGCTACGTCCGCAAGCGCCGAAGCGCGAGGACCACTATACCCAACCCCGCTCCCGTGCGAGACGCACCGCCGCATGACGGTTCTCGGCCCCGAGCTTGGAGGCCGCCGCGGAGAGGTAGTTCCGTACCGTTCCCTGCGACAGGGAGGCCCGCTCCGCGATCTCCGCGACCGGCGCCCCGTTCGCCGCGAGTTCCAGCACCTCGGCCTCGCGCGCGGTCAGCGGCGAGTCACCGGCGGCGATGGCGTCGGCCGCCAACTCCGGGTCCACATAGCGGTTTCCGGCATGCACCGTACGGATGATCCCGGCCAGCTCGCGGGCGCTGACGGTCTTCGGTACGAACGCCCGCACGCCTGCCGCGAGGGCCCGTTTCAGATGCCCCGGCCGGCCGTGGCTGGTCACGATCATGGTGCGGCAGCCCGGGAGTTCGGACCGCAGCGATGTGGCGACGCTCACACCGTCGGCCCCCGGCATCTCCAGATCCAGGACCGCCACATCCGGGCGGTGCGCGCGGGCCATGGCGAGCGCCTCGGGCCCGGTCGCCGCCTCCGCGATCACCACCAGGTCGTCCTCGAGCGCGAGCAGCGCGGCGAGCGCACCCCGGATCAGGTGCTCGTCGTCGGCGAGCAGCACCCGCACCGCAGTCATCGTCGCTCCTTCAGAAGGGCCGTCCGGATCTCCGCACGTGATGCGTCGCCGGAAGCCGCAGGCGGTGCGTCACCGGAAGGCGCACGCGATACGTCACCGGAGGCCGCACGCGATGCGTCCTCCGAAGGAGCAGGCGGTGCGGCCTCATGCGCTCCGGCTGCCTCATCACCCACGGCTCCCTCGCCCGTCCCCGCACCGGGCTGCCTGCGCGCTTCCGGCCGGGCCAGCGGGATTCTCGCGGTCAGCCGGAACAGCCCGCCTTCGGCCGCGCCCGCGTCCAGCGAGCCGTCCAGCGCACCGAGCCGCTCGCGCAGCCCGGCCAGCCCGGAGCCGCTGCCGCCCGAACAGGCTGCCTCGGGACCGCTCTCGCTCTCCTCGGAACCGTTCTTCCCGGAACTGTGCTCCCCGGGCATTGCCGCGGTAGTCGAGGCACCGTCGTTCTCCACGTCCAGCACCACCTCGTCCACCGAAGCGGTCAGCCGGATCGTGCAGCGTCGTGGGTCGCCGTGCCGCAGCACATTGGTGGCCGCTTCGCGGACCACCCAGCCGAGCGCGGCCTGGACGGGCGCGGCCAGTTCGGCGCCGCTGTCGCCCGCCACCGCGCACTCGATGCCGGCTGCCCGCAACACGCCTTTCGCCCCGGCCAGTTCCGTACTCAGATCGGCTTCCCGGTACCCGCGTACGACATCACGCACCTCCTGCTGCGAGGCGCGGGCTATCCGCTGGACCTCGACCATCTGGTCCACCGCCTGGGGCCTGCCGCGCTGGGCCAGCTCCACCGCCAGCTCGCTCTTGAGGGCGATCACGGCGAGGTTGCGTCCCAGCACGTCGTGCATGTCCCGACCGAACCGCAGCCGCTCCTCGGCGACCGCGAGCCGCGCCTGCATGTCCCTGGCCTCCTCGGCCTGCCACATCACGGCCATGCTCCAGGCGCTCGGCCGTACGCAGATCAGGGCGAGCACACAGCCGAAGAGCGTGGCCGGCACCACGCCGACGAGGATTCCGCCCCGCACCCCGGCCGCTGCGAGGAAGCCGGTGGTCAGCAGGGCGAGGGCGAGCGACTGGGCCAGGAATGTGCGGACCGGGACCAGCAGCACCTGCGTCATCACGAAGGCCATCGGTGCGTTCAGAGCCATCAGCAGCAGTCCCGATCCGCCGACTCCGTCGATGCCCGCCAGCGTCGCCAGCAGCGCCAGTCCCAGCAGCAACAGGGCCACCGGTGCGACCATCCGCCGCCGGGGGAAGGCGTTCGTGCGGAGGTAGTGGTCGTACGACGGCCGCACATTGCGATTGCTCAGCAGACACTGCGCCAGGCTCACCAGCAGCAGCGCCGACCCGAGCGCCAGCGGGAGCGGCGCATGGCGGATGTCCCCCGCGAAGGGGGCCAGCTGCCAGCACAGGGTGAAGATCCAGGGGATCACCGACAGGGTCGCCCGCGTGTACAGGTCGATCCGCTCGAGTTTGCTGCGTTCCTGCCAGCCGCGGCGCCAGCCACGTACGTGCATCAGCACGGCATCACACCCCCTCAGCGTCGCGGATCCCAGCGGAACCACCGCTTCACAGCAAACACCGCGAGCACCGTCCAGACCAACCCGGTCAGCGAGGCCCCGAGCAGGTCGCCGACCTCGACACCGCCGAGCCAGCCGGCCCGTACGAGCGTCATCACTCCGGTCAGCGGCAGGAGTTCACAGATCGACGCGAGCCGGTCCGGAAGGATCTCCAGGGGTACGAAGAGACCCGAACCCATCAGCGAGGCGAAGAACAGCGGGAGAGTGGTGAGCTGAGCCGTCTGCACGGTGCGGGTGAGGACCGAGGTGGCCGCGGCCAGTGCCGTCAGCATCACCACGCCCAGCAGCAGCCCCAGCACGAGCAGCTCGGGGCGCTCGGGGGCGCCGAGGCCGAAGAAGGCGGTACCGGCCACGACGATCACCGCCGTCTGCGCCAGGGCCAGTGCTGCGGACGGCAGCGCGGTTCCGGTCAGGATCTCCCCGTCGGTGACCTCACCGGTACGCAGCCGCTTCAGGACCAGCTCCTCACGTCTCGCGACGTAGGCGGCGACCAGGTTCATGTAGACGGCCTGGATCAGCACCGTTCCGATGCCCCCGGTGAGTGCCGCCCCGGCGACGGTCAGCCCGGTCCCGCCGAGATCGATCTGCTCGAACGTCGACTTCATGGCCGTGACCATGGCCGCGGGCATCAGCAGCGCGACGAAGATCGCCGTCCTGTTGCGGACGAGCAGGGTCAGCTCGGCCCGTCCCAGGGCGGCCAGCCGGCCCCGGGCCGTCGTGGTCCGGGCACGGGCCCCGGTCGTCGCAGTGTGCGCAGGGGTTGTCGCGGTCGTCATGACACAGCCACCTTTTTGGTCTCCGACGCGTCCGTCGCGTTTGCCGCACCCGTGGTACCCGTCGTACCCGTCGCACCCGAGGTGTCCGTTGCATCTGCCGCGGACCTCGCGATATCGAGGAATGCCTCTTCGAGCGAGGCCGACCGGGCATCGAGCCCGATCAGGGCCACGTCCGACTCCGTTGCCCAGCGCAGCAGTTCGGTCAGTGACTCCTGGAGCCGGTGCGTACGGATCTCGATCCGCGGGCCGTCGGCCGCGGCGCGCAGGCTCAGCGGCAGCTGCCCCGGTGCGGTCCCGGCGGGCAGCTCGAACCGGATCCGGGACGGGCGCGAGGCGGTCACCTCCGCGGTGGTGCCGGCGGCCACGATCCGTCCGCGGTGCATGATCGCCAGCCGGTCGGCGAGCGCCTCGGCCTCCTCCAGATAGTGCGTCGTGAGCAGCACGGTGATGCCGCCCTCCTGGAGCCGGCGCACCAGTGCCCAGGTGTCGCGCCGCCCCTCGGCGTCGAGACCGGTGGTCGGCTCGTCGAGGAAGAGCACCTCGGGCCGTCCGAGAAGGGCCAGCGCCAGGTCCAGCCGCCGCCGCTCCCCGCCGGAGAGCTGCTTGACCCGGACGCGGGCGCGGTGGCCGAGTCCGACCAGGTCCAGTGCCTCGCCGGTGGGGCGGGCGCCGCTGGTGCAGCCTGCCCACATCCGTATGGTCTCGGTGGTCGTCAGGTCGGAGGGGAAGCCGCCCTCCTGGAGCATTACCCCGATCCGTGGGCGTACGGAGGCGCGTTCGTCGTACGGGTCGTGGCCGAGCACCCGTACCGTGCCGCCGTCGGGACGGGCCAGCCCTTCCAGGAGTTCGACGGTGGAGGTCTTGCCGGCGCCGTTCGTGCCGAGCAGGGCGAACAGCTCGCCGCGTGCCACGGAGAAGGAGACGCCGGTCACGGCCTCGAAGCCGCCCGCATACCTGCGCCGGACACCGTCGGCCTCGATCACGCACTCATGAGGAATGTCGTCGAAGGTCATGACTCAAGGCTTCCTCCCGGAGAAGGCCGTGAGCAGTGCGAGCTGTCACCGCAGTCCATGACAAACGTCATGGGAGGGGAGGAAGGAGGGGAGGGAGAGTGGGGACGTGAGAGTGGTGACTTGAGACTGGATGCGATCGGAGACGAATACCCCGAATACGACGAAAGCCCTGGTCGATATCGACCAGGGCCTTCGATCAAGAGCGGACGACCAGGTTCGAACTGGCGACCTCAACCTTGGCAAGGTTGCGCTCTACCAACTGAGCTACGTCCGCATTGCAGCCACTCGGCTTTCACCGGTGGAGCGAGCACTACTCTACCTGATCCACTGAGTGGTTGAGGAAGAGTGATGCAGAGCGGGTGACAGGAATTGCACACTGCGCCTTCCCCCTGGAAGGGGGATGTTCTACTACTGAACTACACCCGCACGCTGCTTGAGGTCCGGCTTTTCGGCCTTGCCCTTCGGCGTGCTCCAGACTCTAGCCGACCTGCAGGGGTGTCGCGCAAGTCGACTCCCGCAGGGCGTCGTCGAGGATGCCGGTGACGGGCGGTTCGACGTCCCCGCCCGGCCCGGCCGTCCGGTGTCCGATCTCAACTGGCCTCTTGGAACGCCTGGTAGACCTTCTTGGGAATCCGGCCGCGGGCCGGCACCTCCATCCGGTGCGACCGGGCCCAGGCGCGTACGGCCGCCGGGTCGGGTGCGAGCGAGGTGTGCCGGTACGAGACGGGAACCTTGCCGTGCTTGCTGGCATTTGTCTGCTTTCGGCCTGCCGCCATGTACGGGGCCAGGGCCTTGCGCAGTTTCTTTGCATTGGACGGATTGAGGTCGATCTCGTACGACTTCCCGTCCAGCGCGAAGGTGACCGTTTCCGCTGCCGCTCCCCCGTCGATGTCGTCGGAGAGTGTGACCACTACGCGCTGAGCCACGGATATCGGTCCTTTCCTGCGGCATCGGGCGCGTCTGACATGCGCCGATGCCGGCCTTCCGGCTGTGAGCGCGGATGAGAGCCGGCCGGTGCCGACCCTTCAGGGGCAATGCCGCTTTCCCCGGTAATCATTTGTACAGCGATGGACACCGCATTGTGAAGCCCGACCAATTACCTGCGCGTGTCAGCCCGCTATGTGTGCTGCTGGTGAGGATTTTTTTCGCAGGACTTTTTGCATCCGTTGTCACGGCCGAAATCTCCGCGTGATCTGGGCCGCCCGATATCTACCCGCGTAGAATTTCTGGACAGGTACGCTGAGGGGACCCGCGGGGGTCTGGGGAACCCCCCGGAGAAACAGCCGCACCACACCACCACACCGGGAGTGCCAGTGGCACGCGTCGTAGTCGACGTCATGCTCAAGCCCGAGATCCTCGACCCGCAGGGACAGGCTGTGCAGCGTGCGCTGCCCCGTCTCGGCTTCGAGGGAATCGCGGACGTACGTCAGGGAAAGCGTTTCGAGCTGGAGGTCGAGGGGCCGGTCGACGAGGCCGCCCTCACTCGTATTCACGAGATGGCCGAGACGTTCCTCGCCAACACCGTGATCGAGGACTTCACCGTGAAGGTGGAGAAGGCCGAGGAGTCGAAGTGACTGCTCGTATCGGAGTCGTCACTTTTCCGGGCACCCTCGACGACCAGGACAGCCTGCGGGCCGTCCGGATCGCAGGCGCCGAACCCGTATCGCTGTGGCACCGCGACAAGGACCTGCACCAGGTCGACGCGGTCATCCTGGCGGGCGGTTTCTCCTACGGCGACTATCTGCGGGCCGGAGCCATCTCCCGCTTCTCGCCGGTCATGGAGACCGTGATCGAGCAGGCGAAGGCGGGCATGCCGGTCCTCGGCATCTGCAACGGCTTCCAGATCCTGACCGAGGCTCATCTGCTGCCCGGCGCGATGCTGCGCAACAACCACCTGCACTTCATCTGCCGCGACCAGAAGCTGCGCGTCGAGAACGCGGAGACCGCCTGGACCTCGGACTACTCCGCGGGCCAGGAAATCTCCGTGCCCCTCAAGAACGTGGACGGCCGCTACACCGCCGACGAGCACACGCTCGACGAGCTGGAGGCCGAGGGGCGGATCGCGTTCCGCTACATGGACGTGAACCCCAACGGCTCGCTGCGCGACATCGCCGGCATCACGAACGCCGCGGGCAATGTCGTCGGTCTGATGCCGCACCCGGAGCACGCCGTCGAGCCGCTGATCGGGACCGGTCGCACCGACGGTCTCGGTTTCTTCACCTCGATCATCAAGAAGCTGGTCAACGCATGAGCCTGGACACGGTCAAGCACGCGGCCGAAACCCCGGACACCGGACAGCCCTGGAAGGAGCTCGGCCTCAAGGAGGACGAGTACGCCCGGATCCGCGAGATCCTCGGCCGCCGTCCCACCGGCGCCGAGCTCGCCATGTACTCCGTGATGTGGTCCGAGCACTGCTCCTACAAGAGCAGCAAGGTCCACCTCAAGCAGTTCGGCGAGAAGGCCCCTTCGAGCGACGCGATGCTCGTCGGCATCGGCGAGAACGCCGGTGTGGTCGACGTCGGCCAGGGTTACGCGGTCACCTTCAAGGTCGAGTCGCACAACCACCCCTCGTACATCGAGCCCTACCAGGGCGCGGCCACCGGCGTCGGCGGCATCGTCCGCGACATCCTCGCCATGGGTGCCCGCCCGGTCGCGGTCGTCGACCCGCTGCGCTTCGGGGCGGCCGACCACCCCGACACCAAGCGCGTCCTGCCGGGCGTCGTCGCGGGCATCGGTGGCTACGGCAACTGCCTCGGCCTGCCGAACATCGGCGGGGAGGTCGTCTTCGACGCCTGCTACCAGGGCAATCCGCTCGTCAACGCCGGCTGCATCGGCGTGATGAAGCACGAGGACATCCACCTCGCCCAGGCCTCCGGCCCCGGCAACAAGGTCATCCTCTACGGTGCCCGCACCGGTGGCGACGGCATCGGCGGCGTCTCGGTGCTGGCCTCGGAGACCTTCGAGTCGACCGGTCCGGCCAAGCGCCCCGCCGTCCAGGTCGGCGACCCGTTCCAGGAGAAGCTCCTCATCGAGTGCACCCTGGAGATCTTCAAGGAGAAGCTCGTCGCGGGCATCCAGGACCTCGGCGGCGCCGGGCTCTCCTGCGCCACATCCGAGCTGGCCTCCGCGGGCTCCGGCGGCATGCGCGTCGAGCTGGACACCGTGCCGCTGCGCGACTCCTCCCTCTCGCCCGAGGAAATCCTCATGAGCGAGTCGCAGGAGCGCATGTGCGCGATCGTCGAGCCGCAGCACGTGGACCGCTTCCTGGAGATCTGCGAGAAGTGGGACGTCATCGCCACCGTCATCGGCGAGGTGACCGAGGGCTCCCAGCTGGAGATCTTCTGGCACGGCGAGCAGATCGTGGACGTGCCGCCGCGGTCCGTCGCCCATGAGGGCCCCACGTACAACCGCCCGTTCGCCCGCCCGTCCTGGCAGGACGCGCTGCAGGCCGACGACGCCGGGAAGCTGGCCCGTCCGACCGACGGCGCGGAGCTGCGTGAGCAGGTCCTGCGGCTCGTCTCCTCGCCGAACCAGGCCTCGAAGTCCTGGATCACGGACCAGTACGACCGGTTTGTGCAGGGCAACACCGTGCTCGCGATGCCCGAGGACGCCGGCATGGTCCGCATCGACGAGGAGTCCAACCTCGGCGTGGCCATGGCGACCGACGGCAACGGCCGGTACGCGAAGCTCGACCCGTACACCGGCGCGCAGCTCGCGCTGGCGGAGTCGTACCGCAACGTCGCCGCCTCCGGCGCCAAGCCGCTCGCCATCTCGGACTGCCTGAACTTCGGTTCGCCCGAGGACCCGGACGTCATGTGGCAGTTCGCGGAGGCCACCCGCGGTCTGGCGGACGGCTGCCTGGAGCTGGGCACCCCGGTCACCGGCGGCAACGTGTCGCTGTACAACCAGACCGGTGGGACGGCGATCCACCCGACGCCGGTCGTCGCGGTGCTCGGTGTGATCGACGATGTCACCCGGCGCACGCCGGTCGCCTTCGCGGAAGAGGGCCAGCTCCTCTACCTGCTGGGTGACACGCGTGCGGAGTTCGGCGGCTCGGCCTGGTCCGAGGTCGTCCACAACCACCTCGGCGGCATGCCGCCCAAGGTCGACCTGGGCCGCGAGAAGCTGCTCGGCGAGATCCTGATCTCGGCCTCGCGCGACGGCATGATCGACGCGGCGCACGACCTGTCCGACGGCGGTCTGATCCAGGCGGTGACCGAGTCCTGCCTGCGCGGCGGGAAGGGTGCCCGGCTGGTCGTGCCGGACGGCCTTGACGCGTTCACCTTCCTGTTCTCCGAGTCGGCGGGCCGCGCGATCGTCTCGATCCCGCGCAGTGAGGAGCTCCGCTTCAACGACATGTGCGGGGCGCGGGGCCTGCCCGTGGCCCGGATCGGTGTCGTGGACGGCGAGGAGATCGAGATCCAGGGCGAGTTCAGCATTCCGCTGAGCGAGCTGCGTACGGCGCACGAGGGAACGATCCCGGCGCTGCTCGCGTAGCGCCGCCGGGCGGACGCTCGGCAGACGCGCGTCGGCCGACGGCTGCTCGGCTGCCGGCCGACTGTCACGGAAGAAGTCAGGAAGCCCCCACCCGGCCCGGCCGGGTGGGGGCTTCCTGTTGTTCCGTCTCTACGTCTCCACGTCTTTGCTGTTCCGTCTCCACGTCTCCACGTCTCTGCGCTCTTCGCGTCTGTCCGTTCTTCCGTGCTGCTTTCGCGTACCCCCTTGCTACAGATTACGTAGTTACGTAATCTGGATGCATGGATCTGGAGGAACGCGTCTCGGAGCTGGAGCGTCGGCTGGGGGCGCTCGTGGGTGACCGTCCGGCTGCTCCGCGCCCGACGGGGGCCGATTTCTGGGCTCTGGAGGAGCTGAAGAGTCAGCTCTCCGAGGCCGGGACAGCTGACGGCGGAGTGCTGTACACGGGCGCTGTGCGACTGCCGACGGGCGAGCGGTACGAGTGGCAGTACGGCGCGCTCACCGAACAGCTGCTGGGGGACGAAGGTGACGACGACGGCCCGGACGACCCCGGCGGGCCGCGCGTCGACTGGTCGGAGAGCGCCGAGTCGTTCGCCGCGCTGGGACATCCGGTACGGCTGCGACTGCTCCGCGAGATCCTCGGCGGCCGCCGCACGGCGGCCGAGCTCGCGGCACTCGAAGAGACCGGTACGACGGGGCAGATCTACCACCACCTGCGGCAGCTGACCGGCGCGGGCTGGCTGCACACGACGGGGCGGGGGCGCTACGAGGTCCCCGGTACCCGGGTGGTGCCGCTGCTGGTGGTCCTCACGGCGGCCAGACCCTGAGGAGCGGGGCGCGCCAACGCACGAATCAGATCGATCAGTTGCAACAGACGATGACGATGCAGGGGGAAGTCATGTCCGTCCACAAAGCTGCCATGGTGCTGTACCGGCTCTGCTGGGTCGCCTTCTTCGTGCTGGTGGCCATCAGCCTCCTCGCCCAGCCACCGTTCCCGTACTGGGTGACCTGGGTGCCCGCAGCCGCCGCGGTCGCCCTCGGTCTGACGACGGGCCGCAGGGGCCGGGCCGTGACGGCGGACCCGAGGCCCGCGGTGGAGGTCGAGCCACCGGTCACGGGGCGCTGGACCGCTCTGAACAGCCCGGCGGACAAGGTGCCCAGTCATGGAGTGCACGCCTATGGGCAGACGTACGCGATCGACATCGTGGCCGATCCCGTTGCCGAGGACGGTGCGCCTGCGGGAGGCGGGGCCGGCCCGACGCGTCCGAAGTTCCGTTGGCTATGGCCCGTCGCCCGGCGCAACCAGCACTTCCCGGCTTTCGGGTCCCCGGTCCTCGCGGTGGCCGACGGCACGGTCGTGCACGCCTCGCACGGCCGCCGCGACCACCTGAGCCGGAACTCGCTCCCCGCGCTCGTCTATCTGATGCTGATCGAGGCGTCCGTACGGGACGTGCTCGGTGCCGGCGCCATCGCGGGGAATCACGTCGTGCTGGACCTGGGCGACGGTACGTATGCCATGTACGCCCATCTGCGGCATGGCTCGCTCCGGGTGCGGGAGGGAGAGACGGTCCGGGCCGGACAGCCTCTCGCCGAGTGCGGGAACTCCGGAAATTCAACCGAACCGCATGTGCATTTCCAGCTGATGGACAATCAGGATCTGGATGTGGCGGTCGGAATTCCGTTCACCTGGCGGGAGATAGGCGTTCCGGCGAACGGCGAGGCATTCGTGGCCGGGGGGACCGCTCCGGGAGGTCACGCCGTGCAGGCGGGAGGGGCTGGAGGGGCTGGAGGGATACAAGCCTCCTGATTCCGGATCCCGTCCGGACGACATCAGGACGACATCAGGACGGGATCCGGGCGGCATCCGGATGGCGTCAGGGCCATGGAGCGCCCGGGCCGTCGGGCGCCCCGGGCGGGGCGGCCAGGATCCCTGTCCCGGCCGTCCGGCCAGGATCACTGCGAGGGCCATCACGCCGACGGCCGGGCGACTTTG
Source organism: Streptomyces sp. NPDC058221 (assembly GCF_042882365.1). NCBI lineage: Bacteria > Bacillati > Actinomycetota > Actinomycetes > Kitasatosporales > Streptomycetaceae > Streptomyces > Streptomyces sp. NPDC058221. The sequence goes on from NZ_JBHVWF010000001.1 coordinate 144,343, forward strand.
GCGGCCACGGCGTCGAGGATCCAGTCCAGGCCGGTCGCGAAGGACTCCTCGGCGTCCACGTCCGTGCCCTCGTGCACCACCCTGGCCAGCGCCGGGAAGCGGCCCGTTGCCAGCATTCTCGTCAGATGCGGGCCGGAGGCGCGCTGCCAGTCGTGCTTGGACAGGCCGGTGGTGCGCTCGGCCCGCAGGTACGCGATCTCGCGCCTGATCGCGCCGGTGAAGTAGGCGCTGACAGTCCCCACGGCGCACATGACGGTATCGGGGTCGGCGACACCGTCGAGCGAGGCCAGCGTGGCCTCGGACAAGGCGAGGCCGTTCGGGCCCAGGGCCGGGCGGCCGCCGAGCAGGTCGGCCAGCCATTCGTGACGGAGAGCGGTCCGCCTGGTGCGGTGGGCGAGGCTGCCCAGTGCCTCCCGCCAGTCACCGGGCTGCTCCTCGGGGAGAATCTCGGCCTGGACCTCATCCACCATGAGGTCGAACAGCTCCTCCTTGGTGGAGATGTATCCGTACAGCCGCATCGGGCCGGCGTTCAGCCGGGCCGCGACCTTGCGCAACGACACCGCCTCCAGCCCGCCCTCGTCGGCCAGCGCGATGGCGGCGGCGACGATCCGCTCCCGGTCGAGCGGCACGGGGCGAGTCGGCGGCTCGGGGCGGTCCCACACAGTCATGGGCACACCATACTGTTCACGGTTACGCCGTACTGTTGCGATGCATCGTAGGGCACCAATACAGTGTATCGACATGAGACATCGCATCGCCGTAGTCGGGAGCGGTCCGGCCGGTCTTACCTTCGCCCGCGTCCTGCGCCGCCATGGCCATCCCGTCACCGTCCTCGAGCGTGATCCCTCCCCTGACACCCGCCCGCCGGGCGGCGTCCTGGACCTGCACGAAGGGCTGGGTCAGCTCGCGCTGGACAAGGCGGGGCTGCTGGCGGAGTTCCAGGCCGTGTCCCGCCCGGAGGGGCAGGCCATGCGCATCCTGGACACGGACGGAGCCGTCCTGCGTGACTGGCGACCCCGTCCGGATGACCGGGCCAATCCCGAGATCGACCGCGGGCAACTCCGTGACCTGCTGCTCGGCCCTCTCGACGTCCAGTGGGGCCGGGGCGTGACGCAGGCGGTGCCGGGGGCCGGGGATGACGTACTGGTCCACTTCGCGGACGGGCGGCAGGAGACCTTCGACCTCGTGGTCGGCGCGGACGGCGCCTGGTCCCGGATCCGCCCGGCGGTCTCGTCGGCGACACCGCACTACACCGGCGTCACCTGCGTCGAGACCTCCCTCGACGACGTCGACACCCGCCACCCCGACCTCGCCCGGTTGATCGGCGACGGTTCCATGGCCGTGTACGGCGTGAACCGGGCTCTCGTCGCCCAGCGCAACAGCGGCGGCCACGCCAAGGTGTACGCCCAGTTCCGCGCGCCGCTGGACTGGCACGGGAGTCTGGACCTGGCCGACGCCGAGGCCGTGCGGTCGAATCTGCTGGCTCTGTTCGACGGCTGGGCCGCTCCCGTCCTCGACCTCCTGCGCCACGGCACCGCTTTCGTCCACCGCCCCCTCTATGTCCTGCCCGTGTCCCACACCTGGGCCCATGTCTCCGGGGTGACGCTGCTGGGCGACGCCGCCCATCTGATGCCCCCATTGGGGGCGGGCGCGAACCTCGCGATGCTGGAAGGCGCCGAGCTCGCTGAGTCCATCGCCACCGGCCGTGTGGATCCGGACGAGGCTGTCCGCGCCTTCGAGGAACGGATGTGGGCGCGGGCCGGCAAGTGGGCGAAGATCACGGCGGCCGGGCTGGAGCGCCTCGTGAGCCCGGACCCCGCCGAAGCCCTCGCCCTCTTCGACCAGGTCCAGCCGTCCTGACCGCCGAGCACGAAAGCGCCGGCACCGGCAGTTCGATGCGGTGTCGTAAATTATACTGAGTCGAAATTTCATCTGAGATAAAACTTCATCCTGGTACAGTGATGTCATGACCGAGGGGCTGAGTCTGCGCGAGCGCAAGAAGATCCAGACGCGAAGCCGTCTGCTGACGGAGGCCACGAGACTCTTCACCGAGCGGGGCTTCGACCAGGTCTCGGTCGCGGAGATCGCCGAAGCGGCCGACGTGTCGAAGATGACGGTCTTCAACTACTTCGACAGCAAAGAAGACCTGATCTTCGCGCCGATGGAGGAGTACATCGGTGACGTCGCCGGAGTGGTGCGGGACCGGGCGCCCGGTGAGTCGGCTGTGGCCGGTGTGCGCCGGCATTTCCTGGAGTGCATCGAGAGCCGGGATCCCTCGGTGGGTATGAGCGATTCGCCGGTGGTGCTCGGGGTCCTTCAGCTGATCCAGCAGACGCCCACACTGCTCACCCGGGCCCATGCCTTCTTCGTCCGCTCTTCCGACCAGTTGACCGACGTCCTGGTCGAGGAGGGGGAGGAGCCGACCACCGCGCGCATCGCGGCCGCCCAGCTCATCGGTACCCGCAACGCTCTGATCACGGAGAACCACCGGCGGATGCTGGCCGGGGGGGAGCCGGTCGAGGAGATCGCCACGGCGGCCGTGGCCATCGCCGACCGCGGTTTCGACCTGCTCGAAAAGGGCCTGGGCGACTACGCGACGCGCACCTGACCCGGAGGCCCCCGCCGCCCCCGGATCCCCGTGTCCTGGCCCAGGGGCGCGCCCCGGCGCCCACCTGGGCGGACGTCGTAGGCTCCTCGTCATGCCGCCGTCCCAGAAGCGCGCCCGCCGCTACGACCCGGTCAGGACCCGCGCAGCGGTCCTGACGCAGTTCGCCCATGTCCGCAAAGCCCTGGGCTCCCTGACACCCCAGCAGCTCGAAGGGCCGAGTGGTCTCGGCGACTGGACGGTGCGGGAGCTCGCCGTCCACCTGACCATGGCGCTCTCGCACGTCAGCAGGAACCTGGAGCTCCCCGAGCCGGCTCTCACCAAGCCCGACGTCACGCTGCTGGAGTGGCCGTTCTCGACGGCGGCCCGGGCCGGACGGATCGCGGACGACACCGCGGCACTGGCCGCGGACCACCAGGACGTGGACGCGCTGTACGGGGCGGTCGCCGCCCGCTTCGATTCGCTGGTGACCGGAGCCTCCGAGGACCGGCTGCTGCCCACCCGGGTCGGCGCGATGCGGCTCGGCGACTTCCTGGTCACCCGGACCGTGGAGCTCGTCGTCCACACGTACGACCTCAACGAGGCGACAGGGCTCGGCATCCCGTACGACCGTCAGGCGCTTGCCGCCTGCACCCGGTTGCTCGCCGACGCACTGGCGGAGAAGGCGCCGGGCGGTTCGGTCGAGGTGCGGGTCCCGCCGTTCGCGGTCGTCCAGTGCGTCCAGGGCCCGAAGCACACCCGCGGCACCCCGCCCAATGTCGTCGAGACCGATCCGGTCACGTGGTTCCGGCTGGCCACCGGGCGCACGGAGTGGGCGCAGGCGCTCGACGCGGCGAAGGTCAGCGCCAGCGGTGAGCGTGCCGATCTCGCCGCCCTGCTGCCCCTGATGGGGTGACGGGAACCGGATCGGCCGTACCGGCCGTCCAAGGGCCATGCACCGACAACGTGTGGCTGTCAGCGTCCTGACCCTCCTCACCCTCGCCGCCTGCGGCACGGAGTCGGGTTCCGGCTCCGGCGACGGCACCGTACGGAACGCCCCACCCGTCACCGGCGTCCGCTGGAGCGTCGAATCGGTGATCGTCGGCGGGAAGCGGTCCGACGCCCCGGCTGACGCCCCGGCTGACGCCCATGTCGAGATCGACTCCAGGGGCCGGGCGAGCGGGAGCTACGGCTGCAACCGGTTCACCGCCGACGTCCGCATCGACGGCGACGCACTCACCTTCGGTCCGGGTACGACCACCGAAATGGGCTGCGAGAAGGACATCCAGCGCTTCGAGGCCCTGATGTCCCGCGCCTTCAACGGCCGGCTCACCGCCGCCGTGGCGGCCAAGAAGCTCACCCTGACCACGGCGAAGGGCGACACCGTCGCCCTCACCTCCCGGCCCGCGGCCCCGCTGGCGGGCACCGACTGGAGGGTCACCACGCTGGTCTCCGGTTCGTCCGCCTCCTCCGTCCCCGCCGGCACGCAGGGCAGCGCCCGCATCGCGTTCGGCAGGAACGGCACCGTGCACGGCACCCTCGGCTGCAACAGCTTCCGCGGCCAGGCGCATGTCTCGGGCTCCACCGCCGCCTTCGGCCCGCTCGTCACCACCCGCAAGATGTGCCCGGACCCCGGGATGCGGCTGGAGAGCGCCCTGCTGGAGGTGATCGACGGGAAGCGGACGACGTACGCGGTCGACGACCGGACCCTGTCCCTCACCGCGCAGGGTGGCGGCGGCAAGGGGCTTGCCGCCGTGGCGGCCGCGAAGAAGCCGGACTGACGGAACGCTCCGAGCGACTCCGAGCCCTCCGATCCCTTCGAGCCCGTTCAAGGCCATGCGCTGCGGTTCGAGGCTGTTCGAGACCGACCGACCGGTCTGTGTGACGGCACGGCCGGTCTGTGTGACGGCACGTCCGGGGGAGTGCCCGCGCATGCCGTCCCCCGGCGTAACCGGGCCCGGGCCCCCTCGTGATCCAGGTGCCCCGGGCAGGCATACCGGCCGCCCCGGTGTGAGGCTCACCACGAAACGAGCGTTCGGCCACCCCGCCCCGCACCCCCGCGAACCGGCTCACTGAGTGCCACGAACCGGCCCGCCCGGGGCGTCGGGCCCCCGGCCGGAAGCAGTCGGTAACCCGCCGGTGATCCGGGCGACGACTGCCCTGCGGCCCCGGCTGTGCCGCATCCGACCGGGAGCCGGCCCGGCGGAATGATCACTCCGTGTGACCGTTCGTGCCCGGTCCCGAGGAGGCCGGCGGGGCGCTTCCCCCGTGCTCCGGCCGGGTGTCCCCATTCGGACCAGTGGTCGATCTCGCCTACACTCGGTGGCGTGCCTCGTGGTGATGGACGACTCAACCACGACCTGCTCCCCGGAGAGAAAGGCCCCCAGGACGCTTGTGGCGTCTTCGGTGTCTGGGCTCCGGGCGAAGAGGTCGCCAAGCTCACCTATTTCGGACTGTATGCCCTGCAGCACCGTGGACAGGAGTCCGCGGGCATCGCAGTGAGCAACGGGTCTCAGATCCTGGTCTTCAAGGACATGGGACTGGTCTCGCAGGTCTTCGACGAAACTTCCCTGGGATCGCTCCAGGGCCATATCGCGGTCGGTCATGCCCGCTACTCCACCACCGGTGCCTCGGTGTGGGAGAACGCGCAGCCGACGTTCCGTGCCACCGCGCACGGCTCGATCGCCCTGGGCCACAACGGCAACCTGGTCAACACGGCCCAACTGGCCGAGATGGTCGCCGACCTTCCGCGCAAGGACGGCCGGGCCACTCAGGTCGCCGCTACCAACGACACCGATCTGGTGACGGCGCTGCTCGCCGGCCAGACCGATGACGAGGGCAAGCCGCTCACCGTCGAGGAAGCCGCCCCCCAGGTGCTTCCCGAGGTGAAGGGCGCCTTCTCCCTCGTCTTCATGGATGAGCACACCCTGTACGCCGCCCGCGACCCGCAGGGCATCCGCCCGCTGGTCCTCGGCCGGCTGGAGCGTGGCTGGGTGGTGGCCTCCGAGTCCGCCGCCCTGGACATCTGCGGTGCCAGCTTCGTCCGCGAGATCGAGCCGGGCGAGCTCGTCGCCATCGACGAGAACGGCCTGCGCAGCTCCCGGTTCGCGGAAGCGAAGCCCAAGGGCTGTGTCTTCGAGTACGTCTATCTGGCCCGCCCCGACACCGATATCGCCGGGCGCAACGTCTACCTCTCCCGGGTGGAGATGGGCCGCAGGCTGGCCGCCGAGGCGCCCGCCGAGGCCGATCTGGTCATAGCGACGCCGGAATCCGGCACCCCCGCCGCAGTCGGTTACGCGGAGGCCAGCGGAATCCCGTTCGGTGTCGGGCTGGTCAAGAACGCCTACGTCGGGCGGACCTTCATCCAGCCGTCGCAGACCATCCGCCAGCTCGGTATCCGTCTCAAGCTGAACCCGCTCAAGGAAGTCATCAAGGGCAAGCGCCTGGTGGTCGTCGACGACTCGATCGTCCGCGGCAACACCCAGCGCGCGCTGGTCCGGATGCTCCGTGAGGCCGGCGCCGCCGAGATCCACATCCGGATCTCGTCCCCGCCGGTGAAGTGGCCGTGCTTCTTCGGCATCGACTTCGCCACCCGCGCCGAGCTGATCGCGAACGGCATGTCGGTCGACGAGATCGCCAAGTCGATGGGGGCCGACTCGCTCTCGTACATCTCGATCGACTCGATGATCGAGGCGACGACGATCGACAAGCCGAATCTGTGCCGCGCCTGCTTCGACGGTGAGTACCCGATGGCGCTTCCGGACCCGGAGCTGCTCGGCAAGCAGCTGCTGGAGACCGAGCTGGCGGCAGGCCCTGCGGCGACCGCTGCGGCCGACGCGCTGCGCCGTCCGTGACCCGGACCGTCCGGCAGCCTTCCCATCAGCCCCGTATCTCCACACGAAAGATCCCAGGCAATGTCTGAGACAACAGGTGCTTCCTACGCGGCAGCGGGCGTCGACATCGAGGCCGGCGACCGTGCCGTCGAGCTGATGAAGGAGTGGGTGAAGAAGACCCGGCGCCCCGAGGTCGCCGGCCTCGGCGGCCTGGGCGGCTTCGCCGGACTCTTCGACGCCTCGGCCCTCAAGCGCTACGAGCGCCCGCTGCTCGCCTCCGCCACCGACGGTGTCGGCACCAAGGTCGACCTCGCCCGCCAGATGGGCGTGTACGACACGATCGGCCACGACCTGGTCGGCATGGTCGTGGACGACCTGGTGGTCTGCGGCGCGGAGCCCCTCTTCATGACCGACTACATCTGCGTCGGCAAGGTGCACCCCGAGCGTGTCGCGGCCATCGTGAAGGGCATCGCCGAAGGCTGCGTGCTGGCGGGCTGCGCCCTGGTCGGCGGCGAGACGGCCGAGCACCCCGGTCTGCTCGGACCGGACGACTTCGATGTCGCCGGCGCCGGTACGGGCGTGGTGGAGGCCGACCGGCTGCTGGGCCCCGACCGCATCCGCAAGGGCGACGCGGTCATCGCGATGGCGTCCTCCGGCCTGCACTCCAACGGGTACTCGCTCGTCCGCCACGTCGTCTTCGACCGGGCCGGCTGGACGCTGGACCGCGAGGTCGAGGAGTTCGGCCGGACGCTCGGCGAGGAGCTCCTGGAGCCGACCAGGATCTACTCGCTGGACTGCCTGGCCCTCACCCGCACCGCCGAGGTACACGGCTTCAGCCACGTCACCGGCGGCGGCCTGGCCAACAACCTGGCCCGGGTCATCCCCGACGGACTGCACGCCACGGTGGACCGCTCCACCTGGACGCCCGGCGCGGTCTTCGACCTCGTCGGCAAGGCAGGTCAGGTCGAGCAGCTGGAGCTGGAGAAGACGCTCAACATGGGCGTCGGCATGATCGCGATCGTCCCGGCGGAGTCCGCTGACGCGGCGCTGACGACACTGGCCGACCGCGGCGTCGACTCCTGGGTCGCCGGCGAGATCACGGACCGCGGCGCGCACCTGACGGGCGCGGAGCTCGTGGGCGGGTACGCGCGCTGAGACGCGAACACGGCGGTTGCTCCCGGACGCCGGACGGGCCGACACGGCCTGCCCGGCGTCCGGGGACGGCACACGCTCCGGATCGGGACAGCACAGAACCCGGTCCGGGACAGGCCCGGACCGGGTTGATGTGTCAGCGCGAGGTCAAGCGCCGCGGCGCTGTGACGACGGACCGGACTGATCGTCCTCGTCCTCGTCATCGTCGTCGTTGTACTGATCCGCGTACTGTGCGTACGGGTCATCTTCCTCGTCGTCGTCCTCGAACGGTTCTGCGTTCGGTGGTTGACTCGAAGGTGATGCGCCCAGCTCATTGGCCAGACGCGACAGGTCAGTCCCGCCGCTGCTGTACTTCAGCTGACGGGCGACCTTTGTCTGCTTGGCCTTTGCCCGGCCGCGCCCCATGGCTCGACCCCCTCGGTGACGGGGCTCGACGGCCCCAGAGTCTTGACACGCGTTCATGTTTCAGGACGGACTCTCGGCAGAGAGACCGTGCCTGTAGAGCTTTAACGGTACCTGCTTCCGCGGCCATACGGTACGCCGCCCGCATCACGCACCCCGGAAGAGGACCCGCGAGGAGCCCTTTCCTCGCTGGTCAACTGCGATTTTAACCTCTTCTGGGCATGCGACCCGCCGACCGGGGTGAGTCATGTCTCGCCGGCCGGCGGGTACAGCAGGCCCTGGGCAGGGAATGACGCCCCGTAGGGCCCCCGGCGCGCTCAGCGAGCGCGGGCGTCGGCCATCCGCTGTTCGGCGATCCGGTCGGCCGCGGCGGCCGGCGGAATGCCGTCACTCTTCGCACGTGCGAATATGGCCAGCGTCGTGTCGAAGATCCGGGCCGCCTTGGCCCTGCACCGCTCGAAGTCGAAGCCGTCCAGTTCGTCGGCGACCTGGATGACGCCACCGGCGTTCACCACGTAGTCGGGGGCGTAGAGGATCGAGCGGTCCGCCAAGTCCTTCTCGACGCCGGGGTGCGCGAGCTGGTTGTTGGCCGCGCCGCACACCACGGAGGCGGTGAGCACCGGAACGGTGTCGTCGTTCAGCGCGCCGCCGAGCGCGCACGGCGCGTAGATGTCCAGCCCCTCGGTACGGATCAGCGCCTCGGTGTCCGCCACCACGGCGACCTCGGGGTGCTGCTCGGTGATCCGGCGCACGGACTCCTCCCGCACATCGGTGATCACCACCCGGGCGCCGTCCGCCAGCAGATGCCCGACCAGGTGGTGGCCGACCTTGCCGACTCCGGCGACCCCCACTTTCCGGCCACGCAGTGTCGGGTCCCCCCAGAGGTGCTGGGCCGAGGCCCGCATGCCCTGGAAGACGCCGAACGAGGTGAGCACCGAGGAGTCCCCGGCACCGCCGTTCTCGGGGGAGCGGCCGGTGGTCCAGCGGCACTCTCGGGCCACGACGTCCATGTCGGCGACGTACGTGCCGACATCGCAGGCCGTCACGTAGCGGCCGCCGAGCGAGGCGACCGACCGGCCGTAGGACAGCAGCAGTTCGGTCCTGCGGTCGCCCTCGAACGCCTCGGGGTCGCCGATGATGACGGCCTTGCCGCCACCGTGGTCGAGGCCGGCGAGGGCGTTCTTGTACGACATTCCGCGCGCCAGGTTCAGCGCGTCCGCGACGGCCTCCTCCTCGGAGGCGTACGGATGGAAGCGGGTGCCGCCGAGGGCCGGGCCCAGGGCGGTGGAGTGGATGGCGATGACGGCCTTGAGGCCGCTGGCACGGTCCTGGCAGAGCACGACTTGTTCGTGGCCCCCCTGATCCGAGTGGAACAGGGTGTGCAGGACGCCGTCGGTCACATCGGTCACTGTGGTGACTCCCAATTACGAAGCGGCGGAGACTCTTCTGAAGGTGGGGAGAGCCCCGGACCGACCGGCACGGACGGTCCGTGGGCATGAGCTTAGGGCCGTCCGCCGCGCACCGACGGAGATCCGTTGTGACGGGGCGGATCAGCCACGACCGGAGTACGGGCGTGACACGATCGCTGCATGTCGGTGGTGTCTTCGGTGCTCGTCCCATACGCGTCCTATCTCCGGGTCTACGAGCCACTGGCGGCTTTCCCGGAGGCCGAACGCGCCCACTGGGCCCGCTACGCGGGCCGCGATGAGATTCCCACGGCCCAGGACGAACTCCGCCGCTCGCTGGCGGACTTGGCGGCGACCCCGCCGGTCGGTGTGCCGGCGCACGAGAGCGCCGACGCGTTCGTCGCCGAGGTGGACGGGGTGGTGTGCGTCTGCCCGTGGCGGACCCGGCTGCGCGGCTGGCTGGGGCTGGACGCTCTGGCGGACATGTTTCCCGGGCCGGTGCTCGACGCGGTGCTGCCGCCGGTGGTCCGGGGGCAGGCGCTCGCCGATCACGAGCGGTGGTCGGAGCGCAATCCGGACGCCAGGCCCTGGATCCGGACGGCGGTGTGGCAGGTCCCGGTGCGCTGGTTCGTCCTCGTCTCGGACGAGGAGCGCGAGTACCGGGAGGCGGGCGAGGACGGTGAGCCGGCCGTGCTGAGGTACCGGACGCCGATGGTCCAGGCCCGCCGCCGGCTGGCACGGGCGCTGAAGACGCTGCGCGAGACGGTGGACGAGGGGCCGCTCACCGAGAGCCTGGTGGATGTCGGCCGCTGGCTGGAGGACTTCCATCCGCGCGCGCTGGTGGAGCTGGACTACGGCGGCCTGGTGCACGCGCTGCCGGCGAAGCACCTCGCCGAGGACCGGAGCGCCGCTGATGTGGCCGAGGGCATCTCGGCGCTGCGGGCCGGTGACACCGAGGGAGCGAGTGAGGCTTATGCCCGTCTCGCGGAGCGCTGGAGGACCGTAAGGGATCGTCAGTTCGCGAACTGACGATCGATGAACCTGCGTCCTGTGTGACACGTGAGGGTGAAGAGGCGGAACCCTACGCTTGTGGCGTCAGGACCTACGTCCCGAACCGGGCCTTTGCCTCAAGCGTGATGGATAGCACTTACGGGGCCCTTGCGCCCTTACCTACTCCTCGTGCCAAAATAGGACAAGGAGTCCGGGGAGGACTCCATTCGTCCAAGTATGGGCGGAATGCTTCGCATTGCACTCTATGGGGGGTCTGACGACTCCTGATCGCCCTGTGACTGATCGTCACGGTGGTGTGACTGTCCGCTATGGCATGGTCCATCGGCTTCCGTCGCTGATGAACACCTGGGAGGGCAATTCCATCGGTTTGGCCGACGTGGCTGGACGGATGGTGTAGTTGTAGTGCCGAGGACAAGCCGTTCGTCCTATAACCGACTCGGCCCGCGTCCGCCATATCGGGCAACGTGGGTCAAGGTGCAGAATTTAGAGGAAAGAACCGAGATGGTTCGGTTCTCCCGAGGAGGCCGCTCATGACCGCTCGCACCCCTGATGCCGAGCCGCTGCTGACCCCGGCTGAGGTTGCCACGATGTTCCGCGTGGACCCGAAGACGGTTACCCGTTGGGCCAAGGCAGGCAAGCTCACGTCCATCCGCACGCTCGGTGGACATCGCCGGTACCGCGAGGCAGAGGTCCGCGCACTGCTTGCGGGTATTCCGCAGCAGCGCAGCGAGGCCTGACAAACCCCTGTCGCCGCAGCACAACTGGGCTTTTGGGTCCCCCAACCCATACAGGCCCACCCATAGCTCCATATGACGGGCGCCCGCCCCAACGGGCGCCATACCTGTGTCATACAGGTCACGTCATCAGATCGCGCTGGACTCCGCCGGGTCCAGCGCGATCTTTTTTGTGCTCTCGCGGCCGGCCGTGGCCCGTGGTCCGGCCTGCCGTTCCCGGCCTGTTCCGGCCGCTGGAAACCGGACGCCCGGTTGGCTCCCGGGAGGTCTCGTGCGAGCTTGCTCGGGTCTGTGCGGGACTGTGTGTCCTCGTCCCGGGAAGGCCGGGCCGGGGTGGTTCGGGAGCTCCTGGGCGGGTCCCGTCCAGGAGGTGCAATTGCACATATTAAATTCGCCAGTTGTAGGAAGGGTGTAAAGTCACCCCTTCTCAAAACTGATTCGGTGACTCCCGTCACATGGCAGGACCCTTGCCAACTACGAGCTTCCCACTGCATAGGGGTCCGCCACCGCGCCATTGGTCACGTGGCGAGGGGACTTTCGCCCTCCGCCCGCCGGGCACCGGTCAGGAGCTGCGGGCCGCTTCGGGGCCCGCACCGCCGGGCGGCGCCACAGGCGCCCGTACGACGGCCTGCCGGGGCCCTGGGGGCGCTCCCGCCGGACCGGGCGGAGCGGATGACTCCTCGGCCGGTTCCGCGCCCGGGGAGGCCGTCACGGGCTCCATGGCGAGCCGCAGCAGCCGGGCGCAGACCGCGCAGTGCCGAGTGAGGTGGCGGTAGCCGGTGGCGGCCGCCAGATGGGCGCGCAGCAGGGCCCGGATCTCGTGCCGGGGCGTCCTGCGCCGTGCCGGTTCGCGAGCGCCTGCCCCGACCGGCCGGAACTCCTCGTCCGTCGATGCCGCCATCCGCGCCGCCTCCCGGTGGACGTGCGCTGTCCCGCGCCGGAAAACAGGGACAGCCCATGTTTTCTGAGTACTCGTCGGCGGACACCGGAGTCAATACGCGCGAAAGCCCGGATCCAGGGGATCCGGGCTTTCGTTACTGCGGTCCTGACGGGATTTGAACCCGCGGCCTCCACCTTGACAGGGTGGCGAGCACTCCAAACTGCTCCACAGGACCAGGTTTTCGCGGCTGCCTTGCGGCTGGCTGCGAAGACAGACTGTACAGGAGGTCAGAGGGTGCGGTCGACCTCACTTGCGGTGGCCGGGCGGTTACCCGGCCACCGGTGGGCGGTTACGGGGCCGCGGCGTCGATCGCCTTCACGATCCGCTTGTCGGAGACGGGGAACGCGGTGCCCAGCGCATGCGCGAAATAGCTGACGCGCAGCTCCTCGATCATCCAGCGGATGTCCAGGACCTCCTGCGGAACGGGCCTGCCCTGCGGAAGCTGTTCGAGCAGCCAGGCGTACTCGTCCTGCATCTCGTGGACCTTCTCCATGCGCGAGGTGTCGCGCTGGACGTTCGTCGGCATCTGCTGGAGCCGGCGGTCCTCGGCGACCAGATAGCGCATCAGGTCGGGCAGCCTGCGCAGCCCCGTCGCGGTGACGAACCCGGGCGGGACCAGGCGGGCCAGGTGTTCCCGTACGTCGGTGACGTTGTTGATCAGGACCAGGCTGCTGGTGGACTTCAGCCGGCGCTCGCATGCCTGCCAGGCCGCCAGGACCTGCTGCACCTGGCCGATCGTGCGCACGGTCAGGTCCACCAGGTCGGCCCGCACCTTGTCGTACAGCTTCCGGAACGACGCCTCGTCCCAGGCGGGCCCGCCGTGCGCGGCGATCAGCCGGTCGGCCGCGGCCGTCGCGCAGTCGTCGAACAGGGCCTGGATGGAGCCGTGCGGGTTGCGGGACAGGGCCAGCTTCTGCTGGTTCGTCAGCTTGTCGGACGCGAACTTCGCCGGGTTGACCGGGATGTTCAGCAGGATCAGCTTCCGGGTGCCGCGCCACATCGCCTGCTGCTGCTCGGCCTCGGTGTCGAAGAGCCGTACGGCCACCGTCGCGCCCTGGTCGACGAGGGCCGGGTACGCCTTGACCGGCTGGCCCGCCCTGCGGGTCTCGAAGATCCGGTCCAGGGTGCCGATCGTCCAGTCGGTGAGGCCCGAGCGCTCGACGGACTCGCCGGTGGGGCCCGCGGTCGCCGCGGCGGCCTTGGACAGGGCCTGCCGGGCCTTGGGGCGCAGCTGGATCTTCAGCGCCTCCAGGTCCTTGTCCTCGGCGACCTTGCGCCGCCGCTCGTCGACGATCCGGAACGTGATCTTCAGGTGGTCCGGGACCCGGCCCAGGTCGAAGTCGTCCGCGGTGACCGGGACGCCGACCATCCGCTGGAGCTCACGGGCGAGGGTGACCGGCAGCGGCTCCTGCAGCGGAACGGCCCGGTCCAGGAACTTGTCCGCGTAGTCCGGAGCGGGCACGTAGTGCCGGCGGATGGGCTTGGGCAGGGAGCGGATCAGCTCGGTGACCACTTCCTCGCGCAGTCCCGGGATCTGCCAGTCGAAGCCCTCGGATGTGACCTGGTTGAGCACCTGGAGCGGGATGTGGACGGTCACGCCGTCGGCGTCCGCACCGGGCTCGAACTGGTACGTCACCCGGAACTTGAGCTTCCCCTGCCGCCAGGAGTCCGGGTAGTCGTCCTTGGTGACGTCCCCGGCCTTCTCGTTGATGAGCATCGAGCGCTCGAAGTCCAGCGCGTCCGGCTCGTCCTTGCGCTTGTGCTTCCACCAGGAGTCGAAGTGCGCGCCCGAGACGACGTGCTCCGGGATCCGCTGGTCGTAGAAGTCGAAGAGCGTCTCGTCGTCCACGAGGATGTCGCGGCGCCGGGCCCGGTGCTCCAGCTCCTCGACCTCGCCCAGGAGCTTGCGGTTGTCGTGGAAGAACTGGTGGTGCGTGCGCCAGTCGCCCTCGACCAGGGCGTTGCGGATGAAGAGGTCCCGCGAGGTCTCCTGGTCGATACGGCCGAAATTGATCTTGCGCTGGGCCACGATCGGTACGCCGTACAGCGTGACCCGCTCGTACGCCATGACCGCCGCCTGGTCCTTCTCCCAGTGCGGCTCGCTGTAGGTGCGCTTGAGCAGATGCTGGGCCAGCGGCTCGATCCACTCGGGCTCGACCCGGGCGTTCACCCGCGCCCACAGCCGGGACGTCTCCACCAGCTCGGCCGACATCAGGAACCGCGGCTGCTTCTTGAAGAGCGCCGACCCCGGGAAGATCGCGAACTTGGCGCTGCGCGCGCCCAGGTACTCGTTCTTCTCGGTGTCCTTCAGCCCGATGTGCGACAGCAGACCGGCCAGCAGCGAGGTGTGCACCGACTGCTCGGGAGCATCGTCCTCATTCAGCTCGATCCCCAGCTGCTTGGCGACCGTACGCAGCTGCGCGTAGATGTCCTGCCATTCGCGGATGCGCAGGAAGTTCAGATACTCCTGCTTGCACATCCGGCGGAAGCTGGAGGAGCCGCGCTCCTTCTGCTGCTCGCGGATGTAGCGCCACAGGTTCAGGAACGCCAGGAAGTCCGACGTCTCGTCCTTGAACCGGGCGTGCTGCTGATCGGCCTGCGTCTGCTTCTCGGACGGGCGCTCGCGGGGGTCCTGGATGGAGAGCGCGGAGGCGATGACCATGACCTCGCGGACACAGCCGTTGCGGTCGGCCTCGATGACCATCCGCGCGAGGCGCGGGTCCACCGGCAGCTGCGAGAGCTTGCGGCCCAGCGGGGTGAGCCGCTTCTTCGGATCCTTCTCCTCCGGATCGAGCGCGCCGAGCTCCTGGAGGAGCTGCACGCCGTCACGGATGTTGCGGTGGTCCGGCGGGTCGATGAAGGGGAACTTCTCGATGTCGCCGAGGCCGGCCGCGGTCATCTGGAGGATCACGGAGGCCAGGTTCGTCCGCAGGATCTCCGGGTCGGTGAACTCCGGGCGGGTCAGGAAGTCGTCCTCGGAGTACAGCCGGATGCAGATGCCGTCCGACGTACGGCCGCAGCGGCCCTTGCGCTGGTTGGCGCTGGCCTGCGAGATCCGCTCGATCGGCAGCCGCTGGACCTTGGTGCGGTGGCTGTAGCGGGAGATACGGGCGTTGCCCGGGTCGATCACGTACTTGATGCCGGGGACGGTCAGCGAGGTCTCGGCGACGTTGGTCGCCAGCACCACCCTGCGTCCGGTGTGGCGCTGGAACACGCGGTGCTGCTCGGCGTGCGACAGGCGCGCGTAGAGGGGGAGCACCTCGGTATGTCTGAGGTTGCGCTTGCCGAGTGCGTCCGCGGTGTCGCGGATCTCCCTCTCCCCGGAGAGAAAGACCAGGACGTCGCCGGGACCCTCGGACTGGAGCTCGTCGACGGCGTCGCAGATCGCGGTGATCTGGTCGCGGTCGGAGTCTTCGCTGTCCTCTTCGAGGAGGGGCCGGTACCGCACCTCGACCGGATACGTACGCCCGCTGACCTCGACGATCGGCGCCTCGCCGAAGTGGCGCGCGAAGCGCTCCGGGTCGATGGTCGCCGAGGTGATGACGACCTTCAGATCCGGGCGCTTGGGCAGCAGCCGGGCCAGATAGCCGAGCAGGAAGTCGATGTTCAGCGACCGCTCGTGGGCCTCGTCGATGATGATCGTGTCGTACGCGAGCAGCTCGCGGTCCGTCTGGATCTCGGCGAGCAGGATGCCGTCCGTCATCAGCTTGACGAAGGTCGCGTCCTGGTTCACCTGGTCGGTGAAACGGACCTTCCAGCCGACCGCCTCGCCCAGCGGCGTCTTCAGTTCCTCGGCGATCCGCTCGGCCACGGTGCGCGCCGCGATCCGGCGCGGCTGGGTGTGCCCGATCATGCCGCGGACGCCGCGCCCGAGTTCCATGCAGATCTTGGGGATCTGGGTGGTCTTGCCGGAGCCGGTCTCACCGGCGACGATCACGACCTGGTGGTCACGTATCGCCTCCAGGATCTCGTCCTTCTTCTGGCTGACCGGCAGTTGCTCGGGGTACGAGAGGGCAGGCAGCCGCCCGGCCCGCAGCGCGAGCCGCCCGGCTGCCTTCGTGGCCTGGGCGGCGATCTCGTCCAGCACGCCTTGCTGGGCCTCGGGCTCACGGATGCGGCGCGCCCCTTCGAGGCGGCGGCCGAGCCGGTGGGCGTCGCGCAGCGAGAGCTGCCCGAGCTGGGACTGGAGATCGGCAAAGGAAGTAGACATACGGGTTCCAGGATCTCACCCGGGCCCGAGGAACGGCGAACCTATTTCGCGCGGGCTCGGTCACGGAGTCGGCACGGTGGGCGGCGGCACGGTCACAGCACGTACTATTCCGGACAGTTGATCTCCCCTGCCCGGAAGGCCCGTCCCCGTGTCCCGTTCGCAGTGGTGCTGCCTGGCGGCGGCGCTGGCGGTGCTGCTCGGGCTGTTCTGCGGACCGTCCACGGCGGTCGCCGCGGCGGCCCCGGTGCCGGTGTCCGCCTCGGTGCCGGTCGCGGCCGTCACCGCGGACGGCGGGCACGGGGTTCCGGGCTGCGGCAGGAGCGGTGAGCGCGACGGCACCGAGCCCGCCGTTCCCGGCCGGGCCGGCCCGGCCCACGACCAGGCGCCGGGCCTCGCCGAGTGGGGCCTGCCCGCCGCCATCGGACCCGAGCCGGTCCTGGCACCTGCGCCGATGACACCGCGTGGGCCCGACGCGGCGGCACCGGGGCCGGTGGAACTCTCCGTACTGAGGGTGTAGACGGACCGCCCGCCCCGCGCCGGCCGTCCCTCTTCCTCTTCCCGCACCACCAGCCCGGAGTTCCGCATGCCCGTTTCCACGCCCAAGCCGTCCCCGAAACCGTCCCGCAAGCCGGCTGCGAAGTCCCGTAAGCCGCTGGTCTACGGCGCCGGGATCGTCCTGGCAGCCGCCCTGCTCGGCTACGTCTCCTACCGGGCCACCGCTCCGGGCTCCCCGGACACCAGCGCCTCCGCCGTCGCCGACGTCACCGCGGACCCCGAGGCCGGTGTCCACCCCGAGCTGGCGAAGCTGGCCCGCCGCGACGCCGGCGACAAGCTGGCGCAGGGCCGGGCGGACGCGCCCGTCGTCCTCATCGAGTACGCCGACTTCAAGTGCGGCTACTGCGCGAAGTTCGCCCGCGACACCGAACCCGCGCTGGTGAAGAAGTACGTCGACAACGGCACCCTGCGCATCGAGTGGCGCAACTTCCCCATCTTCGGTGCCGAGTCCGAGGCCGCCGCCCGCGCCTCCTGGGCAGCCGGACAGCAGGGCCGTTTCTGGCAGTTCCACCGTGCGGCGTACGCCGAAGGGGTCAAGGAGAAGGGATTCGGCAAGGACCGGCTGAAGGCGCTCGCCCAACAGGCGGGAGTCGCCGACCTGGACCGCTTCGAGGCCGACGCGGACGGTGCGGCGTCCGCTGCCGCGGTCAGCAAGGACCAGGAGCAGGGATACGGCATCGGCGCGACCTCCACTCCGTCGTTCCTGATCAACGGCCGCCCGATCGCCGGGGCCCAGTCGACCCAGACCTTCGCCCAGGCCATCGAACAGGCGGCGGAGAGCTCCAGGGGCTCCGCGGGCCCGACGGGTCAGGCCGGCTCCGCAGGCGCTCACGGGCCCGCGGCCTCCCAGGGCTCCGCGAAGTGACGGCGGGCATCGGCTACTTCGCCGCACTCCTCGGCGGGCTGCTTGCCCTGCTCAGCCCGTGCAGCGCCCTGCTGCTGCCCGCCTTCTTCGCGTACTCCGTCGACTCCGCCTCACGGCTGCTCGCCCGCACCGGGATCTTCTACGCGGGCCTGGCCACCACCCTCGTCCCGCTCGGCGCGGCGGGTTCGTACGCCGGACGGATCTTCTACGGCCACCGCGACGCACTCGTCCTCGGCGCGGGCTGGCTGATCATCGGGCTCGGCGCCGCCCAGATCGTCGGCCTCGGCTTCGCCTCGCGCCGGATCGCCGCCCTGAGCGGCCGGATCCGCCCCACGACCGCCGTGTCCGTCTACGCGCTGGGCGCCGTCTACGGACTGGCCGGCTTCTGCGCCGGACCGATCCTCGGAAGCGTTCTCACTGTGGCGGCCGTCAGCGGCAGCCCGGCGTACGGCGGACTGCTGCTCGCCGTCTACGCCCTGGGCATGGCGGTGCCGCTGTTCCTGCTCGCGCTGCTCTGGGAACGCTTCGAGCTGGGCCGCCGGGCGTGGCTGCGCGGGCGCGCCCTGCGGATCGGCCGCTTCGAGCTGCACACGACGTCGCTGCTGTCGGGGCTCTTCTTCATCGGGCTCGGCGCGGTGTTCCTGGCGTACGACGGGACGACCGCGTTGCCCGGACTGCTGGATGTGGACCAGTCGTTCGCCGTCGAGCAGTGGGCCCAGCGCGTCGGCGAGCAGGTGCCGGACGGGGTGCTGCTGGGCGCGGTGGTGGCCGTGGTGCTGCTGGTGGTCGCGGCACGGGCCGCCCGTCGCCGCCGCACGGATGCCGGAGATGAGCTGAACACCGCCGACGGGGAGGGCGTCTGACACGGCGAAGGCCCCGTCCACCGGACGGGGCCTTCGGGTGGTGGCTGGGGCCGGGATCGAACCGGCGACCTATCGCTTTTCAGGCGATCGCTCGTACCAACTGAGCTACCCAGCCACGCAGCTCATACGGGCTGCAGCGGTCCTGACGGGATTTGAACCCGCGGCCTCCACCTTGACAGGGTGGCGAGCACTCCAAACTGCTCCACAGGACCAAGCTTTGTGCGACTAAGTGTCGCACAGGTTGTGCGTGCCCCCAACGGGATTCGAACCCGTGCTACCGCCTTGAAAGGGCGGCGTCCTGGGCCACTAGACGATGAGGGCAGAACTGCTAGTACAGCCGCTTCTTCATCTGTCGCCCGAGGGAACGTGAGAAGCATGTGACTCCGCTTCCCCTCAAGAGGTTCCGCTTCTTCTGTGACCTTCGAGGTTCCAGAACGGTCAAGCCCTGACCGGCGCCCTTGGGCACGTCGGAGACTGTACACGTGCGTTTCGGTGTCAGCCAAACCGAAAAGGCGAGGGCGTCGCCCCGGCCGGCTTCTCCTCCGGGAGATGGCGGCTGACCTCGGCCGTCGTCAGACCGAGCCCGCCCAGGGTGATCTCGTCCCAGGCCTGCAGCCGGCGGGTGGAGCGGTCCAGATAGAGCACCGAGGCGAGCACCTGTTCAGGCTTCTCGTTCTGTACGGCGCGCAGCCCGCCGCCGCCCGTGGAGCCCTCCACTTTCAGCCGGGTGCCGTGCTCCATCACCTCGTTCTGCCGGTGGTGCACATGGCCGGCCAGTACGAGCGGGACCGCGCCGTCCGTCTCGCGGGCCGCCGCGGGCTCATGGGTGACGGCGATGTCGACCGGGGTGCCGGCCCGCTGCTGGGCGCGCAGGGCTGCCGCCAGCCGCAGACCTGCGGTCCGTTCGATGTCCTCGGGCTGTTCGGGCCCGGTGCGGTCCGGGGTGAAGTCCGGGTCCCCGATGCCGGCCACCCGCAGCCCGCCGACGTTCACCGCCCGGCCCTTGTCGAGCACGTGCACGTTCTTGAACCGCTTGGCGTTCGCCAGATACTTCTGGGTGACCGCGGAGTCGTGGTTCCCGCGGACCCAGACGTAGGGCGCGCCCAGATCCGCGACCGGGTCCAGGAAGTTGTTCTCGACCGCGGCCCCGTGGTCCATCGTGTCGCCCGAATCGATGATCACGTCGATGTCGTACTGCTCGACCAGCGAGCCGATGATGTGCCAGGCCGCCGGGTTCAGATGGATGTCGGAGACGTGCAGCACGCGGAGGGTGGCGGGGTCCGGGGCGTAGACGGGGAGCGTCGAGGTGGCGTCGTACAGCTTGGTGACGTTGGTGACCAGCCGGGCCAGCTCCCGCTGGTAGACGTCGAAGTCGGTGACGATCGAGCGGGCGTCGCCGACGACGGACGGCGCGCTGGAGAGCAGTCCGGAGAACCGGGGCTCCAGGACCGACTTCGGATTCCAGGTGGCGTACGCGCTGATGCCCGACGCGGCCAGCAGGGAGAGCGCGAGCCCTCCGGCGACGAGTGCGCGGCGGGGCCTGCGGTAGACCGCGAGGCCCAGCGCGGTGGCCCCGGAGACGACCGCGACGCAGGAGCGCAGTGCGAGCTCGCGGGTGCCGGCGGTGACATCGCCGGTGACCTCGTCCTCCAGTCCGGACAGCCGTTCGGGGTGCTGGACCAGGGCCTCGGAGCGGACCGGGTCCAGGCGGTCGACATCGACGTCGAGCCGGACCGGGGCGCGGTGGGAGTCCAGTTCGAGGGCGCCGAGCGGGGACACGTTGATCTTGGTGCCGCCGGTGAGGGAGGGGCGCAGCGTCATCGTCGTGTCCATCGGGCCGACGGTCGTACGGACGCTGCCGACGGCCAGCAGCCCGAGCCAGGCGCCGAACAGCACCACGACGACCAGGCCGAGCGCGCGGAGGAACGGCCGGGGAGCGGCGGCGAGCGTGGGGCCGGAGGGGCGGGCCCGGCGGCCGGTGCGGGGCCGGGGCCGGACGTGGAAGCGGTGCCGGAGGCGGGCTGCTGCGGCACGGAACGGGTCGCGGGCCATTGGGCGACTGTGCCCCGGCCCGGGGGGAGCTATGCGCTCCGGGCGCGTCAAGGCGCATCCGGCGGCGGTACGTGACAATGACGGGGTGCTGGAGATGACGCGGGAAGAGTTCGAGGAACTGGTCGGCGAGGCTCTGGACCGGATCCCGCCGGAGCTGACCCGGCTGATGGACAACGTCGCGGTGTTCGTCGAGGACGAGCCGGAGGCCGGTGATCCGGATCTGCTCGGGCTCTACGAGGGCACGCCGCTGACCGAGCGCGGTGAGTGGTACGCGGGCGTGCTGCCGGACCGGATCACCATCTACCGCGGGCCGACGCTGCGGATGTGCGAGTCGCGCGAGGACATCGTCGCCGAGACGGAGATCACGGTGGTCCATGAGATCGCCCACCACTTCGGCATCGACGACGAGAGGCTGCACGCGCTCGGTTACGGGTGAGGGGCGGGGGCTGCGGTCAGGGGTGTGCGCGGGCCTTCGTCCGGTGGGCGTGGGGCCGCACTGCGGGCGCCGAGGTGTGAATGAGCTGTGCGGGCCTGTCCCGGGGCGTGTCCCCGGCGGGGCGGCGGGAGTTGGGCACAGCGCTCCCGGCTCGTTTCCGTACCCGTCCCGTCCTTCTTCGCGCCCCCGGAGGTGCCCCCGTGCGCCAGTTGTCCGTGCCTGTCCGCTGGGCGGCCGTCACCGCTGTGACGATCGCCGCGTCCGCAGGCTGTATGAGTGTCGGCGACGACGACGGGAAACCGGCGCCCTCGCGGTCGGCCCTGCCGAAGGGTTCGGCGGTCGAGCCGGACGGTGCCACGGTGGCCGGTACCGGCCGGGCCCGTACCGGCGGCGCCGAGGCGCACTCCGAGCGGGAGGCCGCCCGGTCCGGTGGCCCGAGTGCCTCCGCCGGTCCGTCGGACAGCCCCGGCCAGGAGCCCGTCGAGCCGGGGCGGCCCCGGGCCGGCCGGCCCGGGGCCCTGACACCCGCACCGTCGGAGCCCGGAGTACCGGACCAGCCGGACCAGCCGGACCAGCCGGATCCGCCGGCTCCGTCCGATCCGGGGACCCCCGAGCCGCCGGCTTCGCCGGAGCCCGATCCGGAGCCTTCTGACCCGCCCGCGGTGCCTTCGGCGTCGCCCGCCGCGCAGTTCCACAACGATGCGATGGCTGCGCCGGGCGAGGCGGACCCGATGCGGACGCCGGAGGCATCGCCGCAGGTGGGACCGGCCTGACGGGCCGGTCGGCCGGGGCTGGCTTGCGCAATGCGGGTGATAGTGCGTATGGTAGTAGATCGTTTGATCCATTGCCCGGCGCCGACACAGAAGAGCGCCGTGTGGCGCGTACTCTCCCTTGCCGTGGCTGGACCGCATTGAGGCGGTCGAAATTGCGAATCACGGAGTTACGGGCGCGTGCCGAGACTCCGGAAGGTTTCGCATTTCGCATGTCAATTTCCAGTTCTGACCACACCGTGCTGCCCGAGAACATCGAGAACGACGAGCTCGTCGTGGCCGCAGAGGCCGTAGTCGCCGAGTCCGCCGTCTCCATCGAGGCCGACGCCCCCAAGGCCGACACCGACGCTCCCCGGGCCGAGCAGGCCGACACCGACTCCGCCCCCGAGGCGGACGCCGAGCCGACCATCACCTTCGCCGAGCTGGGCCTGCCGGACGGCATCGTCCGCAAGCTCGCGCAGAACGGTGTGACCGCGCCCTTCCCGATCCAGGCAGCGACCATCCCGGACGCCCTGGCCGGAAAGGACATCCTCGGCCGCGGCCGTACCGGCTCCGGCAAGACCCTCTCCTTCGGTCTGCCGACCCTGGCCTCGCTGGCCGGTGGGCACACCGAGAAGAAGAAGCCCCGCGCGATCATCCTCACGCCGACCCGTGAGCTCGCGATGCAGGTCGCGGACGCACTGCAGCCCTACGGCGACGTGCTCGGCCTGAAGATGAAGGTCGTCTGCGGCGGTACGTCGATGGGCAACCAGATCTACGCGCTGGAGCGCGGTGTCGACGTCCTCGTCGCCACCCCGGGCCGGCTGCGCGACATCATCAACCGGGGTGCCTGCTCCCTGGAGAACGTCCAGGTCGCCGTCCTCGACGAGGCCGACCAGATGTCCGACCTGGGCTTCCTGCCCGAGGTCACCGAGCTGCTCGACCAGATCCCCGGCGGCGGCCAGCGCATGCTCTTCTCCGCCACCATGGAGAACGAGATCGGCACCCTGGTCAAGCGCTACCTGAGCAACCCGGTCACCCACGAGGTCGACTCCGCCCAGGGCAACGTCTCGACCATGTCGCACCACGTCCTCGTCGTGAAGCCGAAGGACAAGGCGCCGGTCACCTCCGCCATCGCCGCCCGCAAGGGGCGCACGATCATCTTCGTCCGCACCCAGCTGGGCGCCGACCGCATCGCCGAGCAGCTCGTCGAGGCGGGCGTCAAGGCGGACGCGCTGCACGGCGGCATGACCCAGGGCGCCCGTACCCGCGTTCTCGAGGACTTCAAGAAGGGTTACGTCAACGCGCTGGTCGCGACCGACGTCGCCGCCCGCGGTATCCACGTCGACGGCATCGACCTGGTCCTGAACGTGGACCCGGCCGGTGACCACAAGGACTACCTGCACCGCTCGGGCCGGACCGCCCGTGCCGGCAAGTCCGGTGTCGTCGTCTCCCTGGCTCTGCCGCACCAGCGCCGCCAGATCTTCCGCCTGATGGAGGACGCGGGCGTCGACGCCTCGCGCCACATCGTGCAGGGCGCGGGCGTCTTCGAGCCGGAGGTCGCCGAGATCACCGGCGCCCGCTCGCTCACCGAGGTCCAGGCCGACTCCGCGAACAACGCGGCCAAGCAGGCCGAGCGCGAGGCCGCCGACCTGACGAAGCAGCTGGAGCGCATCCAGCGCCGTGCCGTGGAGCTGCGCGAGGAGTCCGACCGTCTGGTCGCCCGCGCCGCTCGCGAGCGGGGCGACGACCCCGAGGCCGCAGTGGCCGAGGTCGCCGCCGAGGCGCAGGCCGCACTTCTGGCCGCCGCTTCCGTGCCGGAGCAGCAGGCCGCGCGCGAGGAGCGCCGCGACGACCGCGGCAACTACGAGCGCCGGGACAACCGCGGCGGCGACCGCGGTGGATACCGCGGTGGCAACGACCGTACCGGCGAGCGCAGTGGCCGTCCCGCCGGCAGCAACGGCTACCGCGGCAGCAGCGACCGTCCGTCGTTCCGCGGCAGCAACGACCGTCGTGAGGACCGCCCGGTCGGTGGTGGTTTCCGCTCCGGCGGCAATGACCGTCGTGACGACCGCGGTGGTGACCGTGGCGGTTTCCAGCGTCGTGACGACCGCCCGTCCGGTGGTTTCCGCTCCGGCGGCAACGACCGTCGTGACGACCGCGGCGGCGACCGTGGCGGCCGTTCCTTCGAGCGTCGCGACAACGACCGTCCCGCGTTCAACCGTGACCGTCGTGACGAGCGCCCGTCCGGTGGCTTCCGCTCCGGCGGCAGCGACCGTCCGTTCAACCGCGACCGTCGTGACGACCGTCCGTCGGGCGGCTTCCGCTCCGGCGGTGCCAGCGACCGTCCGACCGGCCGCCGCGACGACCACCGTTCCACGGGAACCGGCACGAGCACCGGCTCCTTCGGCCGCCGCGACGACAAGCCGCGCTGGAAGCGCAACGGCTGACCGTCCGGTCGCCTGACTGCTGAACAGGGCCCCCCCCCCCCCTCGGTGGTGTGCGGGCCCTGTTCTGTGAGGCGCTGAGGCACCCCCGGCCGTACGGGGCCGGGGACCGGTGCATGTCGTGCCCCCGGCGAGGGAATCGCTGGGGGCATGACAACCAACCCCCGTGAGGCCTCATCCGAACCATTCGAACCATTCGAACCATCCGAGCCACCTGGACCGTCCGAGCCACCCGACGCCTCCGAACCGAAAGCCTCCGTTTCCGGTTCCGCTTCCGCTTCCGGTTCCGACGAGGAGCGGCTGGCCGAACTCGGCTACACCCAGGTGCTCGCCCGCCGGATGTCGGCCTTCTCCAACTACGCGGTCTCGTTCACGATCATCTCGGTGCTCTCCGGCTGTCTGACGCTCTACCTGTTCGGCATGAACACCGGCGGTCCCGTCCTGATCACCTGGGGCTGGGTCGGCGTCGGCCTGATGACCCTGTTCGTCGGGCTCGCGATGGCCGAGATCTGTTCGGCGTACCCGACGTCCGCGGGACTGTACTTCTGGGCCCACCGGCTGGCCCCGCCGCGGTCGGCGGCGGCGTGGGCGTGGTTCACCGGCTGGTTCAACGTGCTGGGCCAGGTCGCGGTGACCGCCGGGATCGACTTCGGGGCGGCGTCGTTCCTGGGTGCCTATCTGAACCTCCAGTTCGACTTCCGGGTCACGCCAGGACGCACGATCCTCCTCTTCGCCGCGATCCTGTTCCTGCACGGTCTGCTGAACACCTTCGGGGTGCGGATCGTCGCGATCCTCAACAGCGTCAGTGTGTGGTGGCACGTGCTCGGCGTCGCGGTCATCGTCGGCGCGCTCACCTTCGTACCGGACCACCATCAGTCGGCGTCGTTCGTCTTCACGGAGTTCGTGAACAACACCGGCTGGGGCAACGGGTTCTACGTGGTCATGATCGGGCTGCTGATGGCCCAGTACACGTTCACCGGATATGACGCCTCGGCCCATATGACCGAGGAGACGCACGACGCGGCGACCGCGGGCCCGCGCGGCATCGTCCAGTCGATCTGGACCTCCTGGATCGCTGGTTTCGTCCTCCTCCTCGGCTTCACCTTCGCCATCCAGTCGTACGACGGCGCCCTGGCCTCCCCGACCGGCGCCCCGCCCGCCCAGATCCTCCTGGACGCCCTGGGGGCCACCACGGGCAAGCTGCTGCTCCTGGTGGTGATCGGCGCCCAGCTCTTCTGCGGTATGGCGTCCGTGACCGCCAACAGCCGGATGATCTACGCGTTCTCCCGGGACGGCGCCCTCCCGTTCTCCCGGGTCTGGCACACGGTCAGCCCCCGCACCCGTACCCCCGTGGCGGCGGTCTGGCTGGCCGCCATCGGTGCGCTGGTCCTGGGCCTCCCGTACCTGATCAACGACACCGCGTACGCGGCCGTCACCTCCATCGCGGTGATCGGGCTGTACATCGCCTACGTCATTCCCACCCTGCTGCGGCTGCTGCGTGGCGACGACTTCCGCCCCGGCCCCTGGCACCTGGGCCGCTGGTCCCGTCCCATCGGCATCGTCGCGGTGGTCTGGGTGGTGGTCATCACGGTGCTCTTCATGCTGCCCCAGGTCTCACCCGTCACCTGGGAGACCTTCAACTACGCCCCGATCGCCGTCCTGGTGGTCCTCGGCTTCGCCGCCACCTGGTGGCTGGCCTCGGCCCGCCACTGGTTCCTCAATCCGGATCACAAGCACACGATCGCGCGCAATACACCTCGCTGAGCGAGGCCGCCACAACCGTGACGGGGCCCGGCAACCGATACCCGATCGGCGGCCGGGTCGCGGCGGGCTATGCTCGGGGGTGATTCGCCGGGGGCCGTTAGCTCAATTGGTCAGAGCAGCGGACTTTTAATCCGTTGGTTGTGGGTTCGAGTCCCACACGGCCTACGTCTAAGCCCCAGGTCAGAGCTCATTTCTGGTCTGGGGCTGCCTCGTGTTCGGGGTGATTTCGCGCGCATGCTCCAGCGATGCTGCATCGAACCGTAAACGATCACGAAACGACGGAGCCCCGGCGCAGGACCGGCCGAGGCTCTTGAGGTATGTCGCCACTACCCGTGGGCGCGAATGATCAGCGTGCCGATCTTCCGGCGGCCGGGTGGCGCGGGCAGAATGCGCGCGGTCGGCACAGTGAAGCCGTGCTCGGTGAGGATTTTCACCCACCGCTCAGGCTCGTAGTCCCAGCGCTTCACGACGAGCGGGTCCTCATCCTCGGACCGGTTGATGTACGAGGCCTGGCACCCGTAGCAGCCCTCAACCGGCGGCCGGTGGGAGAACGCCAGCACGCCACCGGGGCGCAGGCGCCGGCGGAGCGCGGGGAGCAGCACGGCCGGGTCCGTGAACCAGGCGGCGCCGAACACGGAGAACACGGCGTCGAAGTGCTCGCCGCTCTCCTCAAGGAACCGGGTGGCCTCGGTGCGATGGAGGACCATGCCGGTATCGGACCAGCGAGCTTCGGCGGCCCTGATCTGTGCGAGCGAGACGTCGACACCCACGGCGCGGGCACCGAGGGCAGTGATGTGGGCGAGGTTCCCACCCTTGCCGCAGCCCAGGTCCAGGACGGAGGCGCCCGAACCCACGCCGAGAAGCTCGGCACCGGGCCCGTGGTCGGG
This sequence comes from Streptomyces sp. NPDC058221, assembly GCF_042882365.1. Taxonomy (NCBI): domain Bacteria; kingdom Bacillati; phylum Actinomycetota; class Actinomycetes; order Kitasatosporales; family Streptomycetaceae; genus Streptomyces; species Streptomyces sp. NPDC058221. Next base: position 171,233 of record NZ_JBHVWF010000001.1, read on the forward strand.
GTACTGGGTCCAGTTGAACCAGGTGGTTTCGCCCGCTGCGTTCGTGGGGCGGCGCTCCGGTTTCTGCTTCGAGTAGGTGTCCCACGCCTGGGTCTCGGTCATGCTGCTCCGTTCATGGGGCCGGGGGCCCCCGGGGGGGCCCCGGCCGCCCGGGCCCGGGGCCAGGGAATAAGTACAGTGAGTTTTAAAAAAAAAAAAAACCCCCCGACAAGGTCCGATAGCGTGTGAGGTCGGGTGGGTGTTTAAAGGG